>DAOUPV010000073.1 GCA_030625965.1 Clostridia bacterium | reverse complement strand
ACGGGACACGGCGTGATGATGGCCAAGGAAGCCATCAAAGGCAGCGACCGGGTCATTGTGATGTGCGGAGATACACCCCTGATACGCGAAGAGACCATAGCGGCCTTAGTGGCCGATCATGAAAAGGAAGAAAACCAGGCGACTGTCCTCAGTGTAATAATGGAGGAACCGTATGGCTACGGCCGCATCGTCAAGGAATCAGGTCAGGTGACCGGCATCGTAGAAGAGAAGGATGCCAATGAAGAGGAACGGGCAATACGGGAAATAAACTCCGGAATGTACTGTTTCCAGAGCGAATCTTTGCTGCGTGTTTTGGAGCAGCTTGAGCCCAAGAACGCCCAAGGGGAATACTACTTAACGGACGTGCTGTCCATCCTGCACCAACAGGGTGAAAAAGTGGGAGCCTATTTGGCATCGACCGCGGGCGAAATCGCCGGAATCAACGACAGGGTACAACTGGCGGAAGCCACGGCCCAGATGCAGATGCGCATCAACCGTGAATGGATGAAAAAGGGGGTTAGCATGCTAAATCCCTCTTGTGTATATATCGGGATAGATGTTATGCTATCTAAGGATGTAGAGATTTGGCCAGGTGTCATTTTGGAAGGCGATTCTGTCGTCGGAGAAGCGACCGTTCTGGGGCCGAATTGCAGACTGAAAAACGCTCGAATCGGGGCACGCTGCCATCTGGATACATCTATTGTCTTGGACAGCTCTATGAAGGACGATTGCACCATCGGACCGTTCGCCTATATCAGGCCGGGTTCCAGCCTGGCGGACCGGGTGAAAATCGGGGACTTCGTGGAAATCAAGAAGACCAGCGTGGACGAAGGCAGCAAACTGCCGCACCATAGCTACATCGGCGATGCCATAATCGGCAAAGGTGTGAACATCGGTGCGGGAACCATCACCTGCAACTATGACGGGGTGAATAAATATCAGACCAAAATTGAAGACGGTGTATTTGTAGGGAGCAATTCCAATCTAGTGGCGCCGGTGCATCTGGAAGAACGGGCTTATGTGGCCGCGGGATCCACAATCACCGAAGATGTTCCTGAAGAATCGCTGGCAGTAGCCAGAGGCAGACAGAAGAATCTGCCCGGTTGGAGAAAGAAAAAGGGGCTCTAAGAGGGGGAGAAATGTGCGAGAAAAGCAATAAACAGAAATTGATGATATTTACCGGTAATGCCAATCCGGTATTGGCCAAGGAAATCGCCCAGGAACTGGGTGTAAGGCTGGGCGACGCTGAAGTGAAGAAGTTCAGTGACGGCGAGATTTTTCTTAACATAGGAGAGAGCGTGCGAGGCGCGGATGTTTACATCATCCAGCCGACATCGGGTCCGGTCAATGACAGTCTGATGGAACTGCTGATCATGATCGACGCCATGCGCAGAGCGTCTGCCAGACGGATTACGGCTGTCATTCCATACTACGGATATGCCAGACAGGAGAGAAAGTCCAAATCCAGGGATCCCATCTCCGCTAAGCTGGTAGCCAACCTGATTACCGCGGCTGGTGCCAGAAGAGTACTAGCGATGGATCTGCATGCCAAAGCGATTCAGGGATTCTTTGACATCCCTGTGGATCACTTGGTGGGAGCGCCCATCATCGCGGACTATATCAATGAGAAAGAATATGTTAATCCGGTGGTTGTTGCCCCCGATCTGGGCGGTGTGACCCGGGCAAGGGATCTGGCTTACCGCCTCGGTACTGATATCGCCATCATCGACAAGAGACGACCTAAGGCCAACGTGGCCGAGATCATGAACGTGCTTGGGGAAATCGAAGGAAGAACCTGCATCATGTTGGATGACATGATCGATACGGCTGGTACCATCACCAAAGGAGCCCAGGCCCTTTTGGACCGTGGCGCCAAAGAGGTCATCGCCTGCTGCACGCATGCCATCCTGTCGGGACCGGCCTACGAGCGTTTGGAAGACTCGGTGCTCTCGGAAATCATCGTGCTCAACACCATCCATATCGATAAAGAGAAGATCTTGGACAAGATGACGGTCCTGTCCGTGGCGCCATTGTTCGCCAAGGCCATCGATCGCATCGCCAGTGATGAGTCCATCAGCGTGTTGTTTACAGCCAAACCCAAACTTAGATCAGAAGATTAAAAAAGAACCCCGGTTTCCAACCGGGGTCTTGTTCACTTATGGAGTAAAAATAATGAAGTTAATCGTGGGCCTGGGGAATCCAGGCAAGAAATATGAAGCGACCCGTCACAATATGGGATTCATGGTGCTGGACTTGTTGGCAGAAAAACTGGGGACATCGTTTGTCGAGAAGAAGAAACACAATGCCATGGTGGCTAGTGCGCTCTATAAAGGTGAGAAACTGCTGCTGGTCAAACCGCTGACCTTTATGAACTCCAGCGGAGAGGCGGTACGGTCTTTGTGCGACTACTACGATGTAGACACCAGTGATCTAGTGGTCCTGGTGGATGACCTAACCTTGGAGCCGGGTGTGATTCGGATCCGTCCCAAGGGAAGCTCTGGCGGACAGAACGGCATTGCCAGCATTATCGAGCATCTGGGGAGCAAGGAATTCGCCCGCATCAAGATGGGCATCGGGAAGCCTCAGTTTGGCGATGCCATTGCACATGTGCTGGGCCATTTTTCCGACGAAGAGTGGTCTGAAGTGGAACCGGCCATTTTTCGTGCCGCAGAGGCAGTGTACTGCCTGCTGGTGGAAGGAACCTACAAGGCCATGAATGAGTACAACGGGTAATCATGAGTTTCTTAATTCAAGCCATCGAGCAGCGTGACACGCTGCAACAAATTGAGAGGGCCTTCAGGGACGGATTATCGAACGTCCAGGTCTTTGGGCTACCGTCGGGCATATCCTATGAATATGCGGCGGCTATGGCCTCAAATCGCCCCCTACTGATCCTGACCTCCGACGAACGGGAGGGACGGGCAGTAGCGCAGCGCCTGGGTGAGCGGTTGGGTGGAAGAACGTTGTTCTATCCAGCTGCGGACCTGTTGGTCTACCGGACGCTGGCGCACAGCAACGAGGCGCTCAGGGAGCGGATTCGGGCCAGGTTCCTGTTGGCCGGGGGTGAGATAGACATACTGGTTGCCACTGTGCAATCGCTGATGGAGCGGTCTGTGCCAAAAGACCGTTTTTTGGCGAGCGCATTTACGCTGGAACTGGGAGGACTCGAGGAGCCGAGCGAGCTGATTGAGCGACTGACCATGCTGGGGTACGAACAATGCGACCTGGTGGAATCACCGGGTCAGTTCAGCCACAGGGGAGGCCTGATTGATGTCTTCTCGTTAGCCTATGACCATCCGGTCCGTATCGAGTTTTTCGATGTGGAAGTAGAAGCGCTGCGCATGTTCGACATCGACACCCAGAAATCAATCGAGAAAATGAGTGCCTGCCAGCTGCTGCCGGCAAGGGAACTGTTGTTGGAAGAGGATAGCCGTGCGAAGGGTCTCCAGGCTCTGAGGACCGAGCTGGAGACCATGTTGGTCCGCTTCTCAGGGGAAGAACACCAGGAGGCCAGAGCACGTTTCAGGGATGATACGCTGGAAGACATAGAGATGCTGCAGCAAGAGACCCAGGGAGAGGGTTTAGAGCGTTACGCATCCTATTTCTATGACCATATGTCCGGGATCGCAGATTTTTTTCCTGCGGCCCCCTTGATCTGGACGGAGAACCTGAACCGTATGCTCCAGTCCTATACCGAGGAGTATGACATACATTTGGCTTCATATGAAGATGCTTACAGCAAAGGGAAGGTACTGCCAGGATATCTGGATTCCCGGTTGGAACCAGTGGCCTTATCTGAGTTGCTGAAAGCTGGTGCATCTCTTCATTTCGCACCTCTGCCAGTAGTACAGGGCCCGAACAAGGCGGACCGCATCCTAGAACTGGAAGGCCGCAACGCGAACAGTTATCTGGGCAAGACACCCTTGTTCCTGGAGGACCTGAGACGTTGGGTTAAAAAGAGAAGTGTGCTCCTGTTCGTGGAAAACGACCGACGTCGGGAGATGCTGGTCAAGGAGATACAGGATGCTTTACTTCCCTATTCGCTTTCGAAAGGGGAAGATGAGTCCCAGATCAAGAACGGGCTCATCTATATCATCGATGAACCGCTGGCAGCGGGCGCCGAACTGCCGGAAGACAATCTGGTGCTGGTGGGTGAACGTGAAATCTTCTCCAGTGCTAAGGAGAAAAAGAAGAAGAAAAGAACACCCAAGGCCTCGATACGGGCCTTTACAGAGGTCAATGTCAGTGATTATGTGGTGCATGACCAGCATGGTGTCGGTCAGTATCTAGGCATCACTACCATTGATACCGCGGGGCGAGAGAAAGACTATCTGGAAATCCAGTACGCCAAAGGGGACAAGCTGTTCCTTCCGGTGGAACAACTGGAGATCTTAGAGAAATATGTAGGGGCTGAGAGCTTTAAACCTAAACTTTCCCGGTTAGGCACCAAGGACTGGGAGACAGTCAAGAAGAAGGTGCGTCAGGCGGTCAAGGAAATCGCCATCGACCTTTTGGCTTTGTACGCCAGGCGGCAGATGAGCATCGGCTTCGCCTTCGAGCCGGATACGGTCTGGCAGAAGGAGTTCGAGGATCTGTTCCCCTTCCGGGAGACGAACGATCAGCTGAGGGCCATCCAGGAGACCAAGGAGGACATGGAATCCATGCGTCCCATGGACCGCATCATCATCGGTGATGTGGGCTACGGCAAGACCGAGGTGGCCCTGAGGGCCGCTTTTAAGGCGGTCAACAATTCGAAGCAGGTGGCGCTCTTGGTGCCAACCACGGTACTGTCCAACCAGCATTATAAGACCTTCGAAAAGCGTTTTGCGGACTGGCCAGTGCGCATCGCCGTACTGAACCGCTTCATCAGCAACAAGGAGAAGAAACAGGTACTGGCTCGCCTCAAGGAGGGAGAAGTCGACGTCCTGATCGGCACCCACCGCCTTCTGTCCAAGGATGTGGCTTTTTCCAATTTGGGATTGGTCATCGTGGACGAGGAACAGAAGTTCGGGGTGGCCCATAAGGAACGATTGAAGGATATGCGACAGGAAGTGGACTTCTTGACGCTTAGCGCCACACCCATACCCAGGACCCTGCATATGTCTCTGTCCGGGGCCAGGGATATGAGCATCATAGAAACCCCGCCGGATGAACGTCACCCTGTTCAGACCTACGTGCTGGAGTATAGCGACCAGCTGGTGCAGAACGCCATCCGTAAGGAAATCGCCAGAGGCGGACAAGTCTATTTCATCCATAACAAGGTGGCCCAGCTGTCAGCTTGGCAGAGCCGTATCACGCAGTTGGTTCCTGAGGCCAGTGTAGTGACGGCCCACGGCCAAATGGATAAGAAGCACCTGGAACAGGCCATGATGACCTTCGTGGAAGGTGAGGCTGATGTGCTGTTGTGTACCACTATCGTGGAGAGCGGTATCGACATCGCCAATGTCAACACATTGATCGTCAACGACGCCGACCATCTGGGTCTGTCCCAGATTTACCAGCTCAAAGGCCGGGTGGGCAGGAGTTCCCGTGTGGCTCATGCCTATTTCATGTACCGCAGAGACAAGATCTTGAGCGAAGAGGCTGAGAAACGTCTGAAGGCCATCCGAGAATTCACTGAGTTCGGCGCCGGGTTCAAGATCGCCATGCGGGATCTTGAGATCCGGGGTGCAGGCAACATCCTGGGGGCGGAGCAGCACGGACATATGCTGTCGGTCGGTTTCGAGATGTACCGCCGCCTGCTGGAGGAAGAAGTCGCCAAACTTCGCGGCGAGGCACCGGAGGAAACCCAAGAGGTACGGGACCTGAAGGTGGAGCTAGACGTAGATGCCCATATCAAGAAGAGCTATATTGACAATCCGACGTTCAAGATGGAGCTATATAGCCGGATATTAAAGGCTCAGGACGAAGCCAAGCTGAAGGACATCAGGGCGGAGCTCGAAGACCGTTTCGGTCCGGTGCCTCTGGAAACGGGAAACCTGATCGATATCGCCAGAGTCCGCTTGGTCGGGAAGCGTATGGGAGTAATCCGCATTGGCAGCACGAACGATATGATAGAGTTGCAGTTCGAGGGCAATCCGTTTGCGGCAGAGACACTTTTGCGACCCGGTGAGGTCTTCAAGAGGGATCTTCTGATCCAACCCAGCGAGCAGCTGCTACTGCGCCTCAGGAAGAAGGACCGGAGTGATGATCAGATGCTGGAGCATATTTTGCAGCTATTTGCCTTGCTTGAGGAGTAGTTGACGAATTCTCTTGCGCCTGGTAAGGAAAAACGGCATAATGGGATATAGTGAAAAGGAGGACGAAAAGTGAAAAACAAAATAGTCATCAGTTTCCTGCTGATGCTGGTACTTTTTGTGACCGCATGTTCGGCGGGAGAAGAAGCGGCAGTAGTCAACGGGGAAGCCATCAGCATGGAAGACCTGGAGACCGAACTGGTCTCATTTCAGGAAAGCATCGCCAGTTCCGGAATTTCTCTGGGAAACCCGGAAGATGAAGAATACCAACGCATCCTCAAAGAAGAGGTGCTGAATATCATGATTCGCAAGACACTCCTGCGCCAGGAGTTGGAAGCGAACGGCATCGAGATATCCGATGAGAGCGCTATCGAGTACCTGGACAGCATGAAGGCCCTCTACAGCGATGAGCAGTACGAGGCTATCCTAGCTATGAACGGTGTGGATGAGGAGACTTTTATCGAGGACTTTTCCTTCAATGAAGCGCTTACGTCTTTGCGGGAAATCATTACCGCGGAGGTGACCGTGAGCGATGACGAGGGGCGGGAATATTTCGAAGCCAACGAGAGCTCGTTGGTCAAGGGCATAGCCAGCCATATCCTGATTCAGTTCAATCCGGCGGAAGCGACGGATGAAATCAAAGGGCAGATGCAGGACCGCTTCGATGAAGCTATGGCCAGACTGGACGCAGGCGAGGAGTTTGCTACAGTGGCTATCGAGTTGTCGGATGACGGCTCGGCGGCAAACGGCGGCAAACTGGGTGACTCGTTCACCATGCTGAATTCCCCCTTCGTGGATGTTTTCACGGTGGCCGCACTTGGCTTGGAAGAGGGCGAATACACCAAGGAACCAGTTGAGAGCCAGTTCGGTTACCATATCATCAGATTGGATGAGAAAATAGAGGATTATGAATCGCTACGAGCGGACGTTGTCCTGATGCTGGCGGAAAACAAGAAGGACGAAGTGTTCGCCGAGCATGTGATGCAGCTGAGCGAAAAGGCTGAAATCGAAAATTTCGTGGCCGTGGACGAACCGGAAGATGAAGAAGCGTAAGACGGGTGAGAACCTGGAATCATTCATAGAGGTGATGCAGCGCTTGCTCTCACCGGAAGGCTGCCCCTGGGACAGGGAGCAGACCCACGACAGCTTGAAGCGCTACCTGATCGAGGAAGCCTACGAGGTTTATGAGGCCATCGAGGAGAATAGCACGGAGAAGCTCCAGGATGAACTGGGCGACGTGTTGTTGCAGGTGGTTTTCCACAGTGCATTGGCGGAGCGTTCCGGAGAATTCACACTGGACGATGTGCTTGACGGGGTCAAGGAAAAGATGATCCGCAGGCATCCCCATGTATTCGGGGACAGTTCGGTAGACTGTGCCAAAGATGTGGAGATCCGCTGGGAGGAAATCAAGAAAGAGGAAAAAAGCGTCCGAGAGGACCGCACCTTGATGGATATCCCTAAGGCTATGGATCCCCTTTACCGGGCGGAGAAATTGCAGAAGCGCGCTGCCAAGGTCGGTTTCGACTGGCCGGACCTGGACGGGGTCGTGGGCAAACTGGATGAAGAGCTCCTTGAACTGAAGGAAGCTATGGAAAAGGAAGACCGGGAAGAAGTGGAAGCGGAACTGGGTGATGTGTTCTTTTCCCTAGTCAATCTGGCTAGGAAGATGGATATCGATCCGGTGGATGCACTGCAGCGAACCAATGACAAGTTTGTAAGACGCTTCAGGGCCATGGAAATTCAGGCCCGGGACGCTTTGATAGATTTGGGAGACATGCAGCTAGAACAGCTGGAAAGCTGGTGGCAACAGGCCAAAAAGGGCCTGGGGTAGGCCCAAAAGGCCGAAAAACAGTGGATTCCCAGA
Organism: Clostridia bacterium; assembly: GCA_030625965.1. Lineage (GTDB taxonomy): Bacteria > Bacillota > TC1 > TC1 > UBA5767 > UBA5767. Next base: position 2,716 of record DAOUPV010000073.1, on the reverse strand, counting down.
AAAAAATGACATTTTTTCCAGGATGGGAAGGAAAACACCGTCTGGGATAGAATGTAATATTAGTGTTTGTTATCAATGGTATAAAACTAACTTATTTTAGGAGGGTATTATTTTGAACAAAGGTGAATTGATTTCTTGCGTGGCAGAAAAAGCAGAACTGAGCAAAAAAGATGCAGACAAGGTTGTGGCGGCAGTATTGGATTGTATCACGGATACTCTGGTGGCTGGTGACAAGGTACAAATTATCGGTTTCGGTACCTTTGAAGTTCGAGAGAGAGCTTCCCGTGTTGGACGTAACCCGAAAACTGGTGAAGAGTTGAAAATCGCAGCTTCTAAAGTACCTGCCTTTAAAGCTGGAAAAGCTCTAAAAGACAAAGTAAACGGATAAGGATCGAGCCAGGTTCGCCTGGCTTTTTTTATGCGATTAGACAAATTCTTAAAAGTGTCCCGCATCATCAAACGGCGTACAGTAGCCAAAGAGGTGTGTGACAACGGCCGAATCCAGGTCAACGGTAGAACCGCCAAAGCAGGGCATGACATTGAGGCGGGCGATACATTGATCATTGAGTTCGGCAGACGCATATTGACGGTGGAAGTGCAGGATACACCCAATACTATACGAGCGGATCAGGCCGAGACGCTCTATACCGTCATCGGCAATGAGGAGAAAAAAGAAGAGGAATGGATTTAAGGGCTTCGGCCCTTTTTTCTTGTGAAGAAAGGTTCTTGCAGAGGGCTATACCACATGGTAATATAGGTATAACGGATAGATATGAAGTAAAGGTCCTACCTATAGGAGGAACAATGCCTAAGAAACGTTATTTCCAGGTCAGGAATGACCTCATCGAAATCATTTCCAATCAAAAACTGGCGGGCAACCGTTTACCACCGGAGGCCACTTTGGCCAAACGTCTGGGTGTTAGCCGGGGCACCGTTCGTGAGGTCATGCAGACATTGGCCCGTGAGGGCATCATCAGCAAAAAGCATGGCCTGGGTAATTTTGTACACAGGAGCGCCATTGAATCCAAGATGCGCATCGACACCATTCAGGATTTCATACAGATGATTGAGAATGGCGGTTACGAAGCCCGGATGGAAAAAATCGGCAGCAGCCAGGAAGTACTCATCGACGAAAATTTTTTCGCAAAAACAGCACCACTCATGCATATCGAAAACAAGGAAGACCTAATCACCTTGCAAAGTCTCTATTACGCGGACCAACGGCCTGCCATCTATTCTCAAGTATTCGTGCCTAAAGACATCATTCTAGACGATCCTGATAAAGAAACCAAAAAAACTCTCTTCGAGTTCCTAGAGGAATTCTGTAACCAGACAATCGAGCAGACCATCATAAAATTCGCACCCAAAAGTGCGGATGAAGAAGTGGCGGATATGTTGCAGATGAAGGAAGGTGTCCCGTTCATCCTCTGGGAAGAGTATTATTACAATATTTATGACGAGGTGATTTGTGTAGCTCTTACCCATTTTCACCCCGATTTTATGGAATTTACCATGTTAAGAAAGGCGGAAACAGATGTTAGTAATTAGTGGATCCATCAATTCCAGTCGCCCTGGAATCGATGAAATGATAGCCCAACGAGATAAGGAAGCTTTACTCCGGATGGTCCGGGAAGCACTGGACTATGGCGCAGAAGTAATCTCCGTGAACTGCGGAACGCGTATTGACTCCGAAGTTGATGATATTGAGTGGATGGTGAGCAGCATCATGGCTGAGTTCGAGGTGCCCATGTGCATCGACTCACCCAGCGTAGACGCACAAGAGATGGGGCTGTCCCTCATCAAGACGCCCAATCCGCTTATTGACTCCATCTCTGCCGACCCGGCTGTGATGGAGGCCATGTTGCCTTTGGCTGAGCGGTATGAAGCCAGAATGATTGCGCTGACCATGGATGAGCGTAGTATGCCTCGCACGGTAGAAGATCGCATACGGATGATCCAGAAGATGAAGGATCCCCTGAGAGCCCACAACATTCCCTTCGACAGGGTATACGTGGATCCCCTGGTGTTCCCCGTAGCCACCGGAGAAAAGAACGGCTTGAACACCCTGGACGCCATCTGGCACATCAAACAGGAAGAACCGGAATTCAAGGTATGCATCGGCTTGGATAACATATCCCACGGCCTGCCTGCACGGGAGCTGCTCTCGAATACCTACTTGGCCATGGCTGCATCTGCCGGCCTTGATGCCACCTTCATCGTGCTCAATGAGCAATCGAAAGCCCTGTTCATCGCGTTAGATACCCTAAAGGGTAATGACAAGTACTGCATGAATTACCTAAAGTCCTATAGAAAAGGCCTTCTCGGATAAATTATTGGAAAATTGGAGGAAGATATGTTTAGTGTTAACCAAAGAGCAGTGCAGATTGTAAAAGAAGAGATCATTCCTTATGCCGAGGAGATGAACTGCAAGGTCATCAAACTGAAAAATGGTGCCACGGTAGTGGATATGGGCATTGACGCCCCTGGCGGCTACCGCGCAGGCAAATTGTTTGTTGAAGCAACCATTGGCGGCATGGGTGTCGTATCCTTCGGTGAATTCAGATTGGGCGATATTTCCCTGCCGTCTATCGATGTCTACATCGACCGTCCTCAGGAAGCCACGTTGGTAACCCAGTTTTCCGGTTGGAAGATGCTCAAGAAGGATCCTGAGACTGGAGTGGATTCCATCGGTTCCGGGCCAGCCAGAGCCATCGCC
>DAOUPV010000140.1 GCA_030625965.1 Clostridia bacterium | reverse complement strand
AAGATAGAAGCTCAGCGCCTGCAATATGACTTGCATCATAGTCAGCCTGCTGACGGATGGACAGCAGATAGAAATCTTCACCGCCATTGATCATAGCTTGCAGATTATCTTCAGAAATCTTGTAGTTCTTGTACTTGGAATCAGCTACATCAGCCAATCCTGCATAGTAATCATCCAGTGCTGTTTGGATATCAGCATCAATCTCAGTTACATCTTCCGTAACTTCAACAGCCATAGTGTCTACATATGCTTCGTAGCCTTCAACTTTGGAGATACCGAATACATAGCCCAAATTTACACTTCTTGCATCAAAACCGGCGATGTTCAAGGTGTGTACCGCCTGGCCGGCAGTCTGGCCGGAGTAGCAGTATACGAACAGTGGTTTGTCAGCAGGCAATTTGGAAAGAACATCACTTATTGCACTGCCCCAAGGAGCATTGATCGCACCCATGACATGTCCTTCAGCATAAGCGTCTGCTTGACGGATGTCCAATATGGTCATTTCGTCGCCAGCAGCAACCATGTCGATGAAATCCTGTTGGCCGATTTTGTAGATATGATCCGGCATGTTTGCGAAGTAAGCGTTAACCTCTTCTCCCACAATACCCAGGTCTACAGGCTCTTCAGCTGGTTCTTCTACTGGTTCCTCACTATCGCCAAGATCCATAGAAGGTTCTTCCTCTGCCGCACCGCCACTACAGGCCACTGCGCCGAACAGCATGAACAGTACCAGTAACAATGATAAAAATTTTGTTAACCCTTTCATGTTTGCACTTCCCCCAAAAAATATTTTAAGAAGCATCCTGTGTAGTAACTACAGGTTCTTCAACTTCCTCGATGGTTCCTTGTTGCTCCCATTCCAGCCAAGCGCCGTCATAGATTTTGACGTCTGTGTAGCCTGCTTCTTCAAGAAGGATAGCTGTCACAGTAGCTCGTACGGATGTCTTGCAATACACGTAGATGGTATCATCTTTTTCAAGTCCCAGATCAGCGTAGTCCAACTCGGTAGTACGTGCTGATTTGAAAGTACCATCAGAATAGTAATTGCTGGTATGTGGGTAACAGATCGATCCGGGAATGGAACCTTCGGCAACCTCTGCCAAACTTCTCACATCCAGAATCTTCACATTGTCCTGTGGATTCTCCACTTGATCGTTCACCATGTCGAACGTTGCGATCAACTCAGTGTTGGCGTCCTGTGCCATGTAGGCGACCTCTGGGTAGCTGGGTACCTCTTTGGTAAGAGCCAGTCCCTCAGCCACAATAGCCGGTGCACCGCCATTGATGACCTGCACATTCTCATGTCCGTAAACGGTCATGACCCACCTTACACGTCCGGCTAGGATACCACCGTTGTCATCGTAGATCAGAACTCGTGTATCGGCAGAAATGCCTTTGGCTCCGAGAACTGCTTCCACAGTTTCCTTATCAGCCAGCATGTTCTTTACAGGCTTATCTGTACTCACATCAAAAATCGGGATATTAACCGAGCCCTCCAGATGGCCTTTGCCATATTCTTCCGAAGATCTCGCATCCACTACGATCACGCCTTCCTGGCCGACCAGGGATGCCACCTCTTTAACTTCGACGATACCATTCGCATCCTCATAAGCGGCATTCGTACAGCCTACCAAAACCAGTACGGCCGCCAGCAGAACGAGTGCGAGGTGTCGTCCTCTTATGTTCATCATCTTAAGGCCTCCTTATACATTTCATGGGATTGAAAAATAAGTGTCTTAGTATGTGATTGCTTTCACTAAGCAGGGCGTATTAACCACGCCAGCCCAGTTAAAAACACTATAACACCTTGTGAAGGTGATTACAAAGTATATACTAGCGGTATTAGGAAAGCTGTATTAATAAAATCAATAACAAAAAATGAAGGTTCTGAAAGAAGAAGTCTTTGTGTTTTTTCTGTTTGCGCTATAATTGGGAGAGAAAGCGAGGTTACGATGCAACGATTCAAAAACCGGGCAGTCGCCATGACAAGCATCACCCTATATGCAATCATCAACGCGGCTACTCTAACCCGCTTTCCCCTAATGCATTCCGACGAATCCTGGATCGCTGGTTTGACACGCCATATGCTGAATGAACGTTCCCTGCTGGTCACGGAGCCCTTCTTCAAACTCTTACCGAGAAGTGCGCATCTGATCAAATCCGGTTTCCATCTGCTGCAAGTGCCCTTTGTGGCCTTAGGTGGTTATGACCTCTTCTGGGTACGGATGCTATCCTTGGCCTTCGCTATCTTCAGTCTCTATCTGGTCTACAACCTTTACCAGGACGAACCAAAAAAGACGGTTGGGCTTTTGGCGTTGTTTCTGCTGATGAGTAACGTTGAATTCGTACGGGCTACCCACTTCGCCAGGCAAGAGATGGTCATGCTATTCTTCTTCCTGCTGGCCTTTAGCTATCTGGTTTCCTTATGGAAAAACAAAGATATTTACACTCTCGGTATAAGGCAGACATTACTTCTGGCCCTGATCATCGGGGTGGCCACCAGCGTTCATCCGAACGGCCTTTTACTGGCCCTCAGTGTTGGTCTGTCCTATCTCTTCTTCTGGTTAGCCGGGAAAGTCCGATTCAGACAGGTCATCTATCTAGTTCTTCTGGTAGGAGCATTCGCGGCCCTGCTGGCTGGCATCAGCCTTTATTTCAATCCGGAATTCATAGGAGGGTATACAGCCTACGGTGAGACTATAGGTGTCTCTGACAGCCTCATAACCAAAATCTTCGGCCTATTCACCTATTACCGTAAGATCTTCGGACAGATTGGGGCCACTTACTACATACCCGAAGTACGGTTTTCGCTCATTACTGGAGCGGTAGCACTGATACTAGGAACTGGAATAACCGCAAGAAGCCTAGTCCACCTCAGACACAGACTGGACCTTCCAATTTCCTCCGTCCGCATCAGTCTGCTCACACTTTTCCTTCTGGGCATGCAAACAGGCCTGATTCTAATCGGTCGTTACAACACCAACTATGTGTTGTTCCCCATGGTCTTCAGCCTATTGCTCCTTCTGGAAACGGTTTTCTCACTCACCGGCGGTCCTGGCTTCAGCAAGAAGTTGGG
>DAOUPV010000144.1 GCA_030625965.1 Clostridia bacterium | reverse complement strand
GTTACAAGTCCGCCAAATCAAACGGTCATGAATGGACCCTCGTGAGGTTCAAGAAACCGCAGTACGATCTGGTATGGAACAGGGATTACTCCTTAAGGCCTGGGGTATTCTCCTTAAACACCTTGCAAGGCAGAATCAAGGTTCCCTTTGAAACCAAAGCGATGGAACAGTATTTCGACGGCTCCTGGAAATTCGGGACCGCAAAGTTGGTCAACAAACGTAAGAAGTACTTTCTGCATATCCCTGTAACCAAGGAAATGGATGAGACTTCCCTACAGGATATCAAACAGGTCGTTGGTATCGATATGGGACTCAACTTTGTGGCTACCTCATACGATTCCAATAGAGAGACCGCGTTCTTTTCCGGTCGCCACATAAAGGACAGAAGAGCCAAGTTAGCGAGGACCCGCAAATCCCTGCAACAAAAGGGAACTCCTTCTTCCCGCAGAAGACTGAAATCCATCGGTCAGAAAGAAAACCGTTGGATGTCTGATGTAAACCATCAGGTATCTAAGGCACTGATTGACCGATATGGGAAAAACACCCTTTTTGTCATAGAGGATCTAAGTGGTGTCCGCAAGGCCACTGAACGCATCCACAAGAAGGGCAGGTATGTATCCGTATCCTGGTCATTCTACCAACTCCGATCAATGATTGAATACAAGTCAGTTCAGGGTCTGTCGAAGGTCATCGCAGTGAATCCTGCCTATACATCCCAGGCATGCCCCTTATGCGGACACACTGAAAAAGGAAACCGCAATAAGAGGACACACACCTTCTGTTGCAGGTCCTGTGGATACACATCTAATGACGACCGTATTGGTGCTATGAATCTTCAAGCCAAAGGAATCAAGTACTTGGCTGAAGTGGCAGTATCAGCATGACTGATATTGCCCGGGTAGCTGTCAGCCTGCCCTTATGTAACCGTACGCACATTATTATGCGCAAAGAGGTGGGAGTCAAAAGACGTTTACCACTGACGAGTTACAAGCTCCCACTTCAAACTTGAAGAGTTAAGTGGGGGTAGTTGACCGTTCATACCCCATTTCCTGCAATCCGTTATCGTACATCTCTCCCAAACGATCCACCTCATAGCGCAAGAGCTCCTGACCGGACACGGTTATCCGGTAGAGCTTTCTCTTGGGATTCTCAGCATCCGCCCCCACACTCTCGATGAGCTTGTGCTGGCTCAGCTTACTTAGTGCCCCATACAACGTACCGGCAGCCAGCTTGACCCTCCCTTCGCTCATTGTTTCAACCTTCTTCATGATGCCATATCCATGAAGAGGCTGAAGCAATGAGAGCAGAATGTAATATGTCGCTTCCGTCAAAGGTGAGAAATTCTTAATCCGCATCATATCAACCCTTCTCTTTCAATTATATATCGTTACTCGATATATCGTCTAACTACATAGTAACCTATAAACATTCTCCATGCAAATACGCGAGACGCATCTATAAAACTTGTGCAATAATCACGGTTATCCTATAATATTTCTATTAGAATTTACAGTATCATAAAACTGAATAAGACTATATAATAAGTAAAATAGTAACAAACCGATTAATATGTTCCATATTAATACAAATCAATGTATAAGGGAGTCTACAATGCAAGTCACTCTACACACAGAACAGGAACAAGCAACACTTCATGATGCAAACTTCGAGCCTTGCCGCAGTGAAATCAGAGCAATGTTAGAAGAGTGCTACCATGATTCGCCGGAAGCACTTAGCTCTGTCAATGACGACCAGGCCTGTGAAAAGTTGGTAGCGAAAATCCAGGATCAGCTAATCGCCTGCGTCGCTTTGCATTCTGAGGGTTCCGGTATATGTGAGATCAAGAATCTCTATACCAAGGAATATGAAGAGAATATAGGTATCACCAAAATCATGCTTCAACTACTGATCAAGAAGGCACGGAAATCCGGTTGCCAAAAACTTCGTCATTCTCTACCGGCCGATTGGACTAATACGAAAAATGCCCTTAGTGAATTGGGATTTACCCCGTTCTACTCCAGCCTCAATTCATCCGAGAATGGACTGCTAACCATGGAACTATCCCTGGAGGCCTAATCGTGCAACGGTGCGCTTGGTGCGGCGACGATCCGCTCTATCAAACCTATCACGATGAGGAATGGGGTGTGCCCGTCCATGATGACCAGAAACAATTCGAATTCATCGTTTTGGAATCGGCCCAAGCCGGCCTTAGCTGGCTGACTATCCTAAGAAAGCGTGAAGGATACCGCCAGGCTTATGACGAGTTCGACCCGGTCAAGGTAGCCAGGTATGACGAAGAAAAGATACAGCAACTGTTACAAAATCCGAACATCGTACGCAACCAGCAAAAAATCCGCGCCTCGATTAAAAATGCCAGATCCTTTCTGGCTATTCAGGAAGAGTTCGGTAGTTTCAGTGCGTATTTATGGGGCTTCATAGATAACCAACCGATTGTGAACCACTGGTCGGAGGATTCTCAGATTCCGGCCAAGACGGAACTGTCTGAAAGAATCAGCAAGGACCTGAAGAAACGCGGATTCTCCTTTCTGGGGCCCACGATTCTCTACGCCCATCTGCAGGCCACCGGACTGGTAAACGACCATGTGACTGTGTGTTTCCGCTACAAGGAACTGAGCGGTAACCGAGACCAATCGTGAACTAAATAGCAAATAGTAATGTCGCCGGATAATCCGGCGGCATTTTATATATGGATACTTGACTACTTTTTCAATTGCTTCTCGTACCAGTCGATATACTCCTTAACCGATATTTTCCTGCTCAACTCGGCAATGAGATCATATGGTATCTTATCAATCTTCTTTAAACGTATGCAACTCTTGCCCATATCCAGCTTACCGATATCTCTCTTTACATACTCCTCTGTGAACCACTGCGTTAGCTCCTCACTGAAGTAGACACCCATATGGTACA
>DAOUPV010000139.1 GCA_030625965.1 Clostridia bacterium | reverse complement strand
AGTGCAGTGCGGTTACTGCACACCGGGTATGATTATCAGCGCCAAAGCCCTTCTGGATAAGAAACAGAAACCGTCCAGACAGGAGATCCGGGAAGCCCTTCGGAATAACCTGTGCCGATGCACCGGATATGTCAAGATCGTGGATGCCATTGAGACGGTATCGGACAAAATGGGGGAATAGGGTGAGGGACATGTCGAAAGAATTACACGTGATTGGTGGTAAGGTGCCAATCAAAGATGCACGACTAAAGGTTACCGGAAACTTGAAATATACAGGAGATATGAAAATTCCTGGCATGCTTCATGCCAAGATGGTCTATTCCGAGAAGGCGCATGCCAGAATTCTAAGCATAGATACAGAAGAAGCGAGTAAATTAGTAGGTGTCGAGGCTATCGTTACCTGTTTTGGAACGCCGGACACAGCTTACAACAGCTCAATGCGTTTTTTTAAGGATGAGATGTTCATTGACAGTGAGCAGGTGTTTTCCAAGACAGCAAGGTTCGTGGGCGATAGGATTGCAGCAGTGGCCGCTATCGACGAGCGGACCGCCAAGAAAGCGGTCAAACTGATCCATGTAGAATATGAAGAATTGCCGGCGGTCTTCAATGTCAAAGATGCCCTGCGTGAAGGAGCAACACAACTGCATGACAATATTCCCAACGCAGTTAGAGAATATTCTGTTAGCAGGGGTAACCTGGAAACGGGTTTTGCTTCAGCGGACCGGATTTACGAGGATGAGTACCAGACACCGATCGTATCCCATGTGTCTATCGAAAACCATGTGGCCATAGCGGACTACGATGCTTCAGGTAAATTGACTGTGTATACCAGCACGCAGAGTGTTTTCGGGGCACGCAATGTTCTGGCCAAAATTTTCGATTTGCCAATGACTAAGGTCAGGGTCATTAAACCGCCGTTAGGGGGGGCTTTCGGGGGCAAGATTCCGGCCATCCTAGAACCGGTGGTGGCCGCCTTGGCGATGAAAACAGGCCGACCGGTTAGGTTAGAGCTGAATAGGAAAGAGGATTTCTTCGCAACCGATACGAGGCATGGGGCTGTAGTCAAGATGAAGACTGGTGTCCAGTTGGACGGAACTATAGTCGCTCAGAAGGTGGACGTGCTCTTCAATACTGGCGCTTATGTGGGTTCGGGCACGAACGTGGCTGAAGCCATGATTTACAAAGGTGTGGAAGCCTTCAAAATACCCAACATGGCTACCACTGGAACACCGGTACTGACCAATCTGCCGAGTGCCGGAGCCATGCGGGGTTACGGTGGGCCTCAGTATTTTCTGGCCCAGCAGATGCAGTTTAGCAAAATTGCCCGAGACCTGGGAATAGATATGACTGAGATGCTGCTATTGAATCTGGTTGAACCGGACCCGGAGATGATCCAGGAGCATGGTTATCCTCGACCCAAGGACTGCATCACAAGAGGGATGGGATTATTCGATTGGAAGGGGAAAAAGGCACGTGTGAGTGAGTCTGCTGGCAACATAAGGCGTGGCTACGGCATGGCGCTTGGATGTCATGGCAATGGTGTGTTTCCTGCACACCAGGACTTCATCACCTTGATCCTCAAGATGAACGAGGATGGTACCTTCAATCTACAGACAGGGACCCATGATATGGGGAATTCTCTAGTGACCTCCCAAATGATGATTGTAGCCGAAGAATTGGGAATCGAAACGAAGGATATAGAACCGGTGGAAGCCGACACGGATATCACCCCATGGAATCTGGGGGACTATTCCAGTCGAGGTATCTTCGTAACCGGTAATGCAGCCCTTAGGCTGGGCGCAGCCATGCGGGAAAGAATCTTGGAGCTGGCTGCAGAATTACTGAAAACTGACAGAGGTGACTTGCGCCTGAGTGGTGATGGAAGCGTTGTAAATGAAGCCGGCGAAAGTGCAAGCTTCGCAGAAATAATGCAGCATTCTCATCAGGTACATCAGAAAGACCTGGTGGTTGTGGAGTCGTATGCCTCGGAAGCGGGGCGGACATCATTCGGTGCCCATTTCGCTGAGGTGGAAGTGGACCTCGAAAGCGGTGAAGTCAAGGTTTTGGATTATGTGGCTGTCCATGACGTGGGCAAGGTCATCAATAGGTTGTCTATCGAAGGGCAGTTGGAGGGTGGTATCCAGATGGGACTTGGCTATGCGCTCAGCGAGAGCATGGACTTCGATGAATCAGGTAAGCTGATCAATTCCAACCTGAAGAAATACAAGATATTCAAGGCGGAGGACATGCCCCAGATAACTTGTGATTTTATAGAGCTGGGGGAAGACAAGGGGCCATACGGTGCCAAGAGCATCGGAGAGTGTGCGACCACTCCCTCTGCGCCAGCTGTCGCCAATGCCGTAGTCAATGCCTTGAACGAATACAAGTATGTACTTCCTATTCGTGCGGAACATATTAAAAGATAACTGATAGAATGTCATGCAATTGAAAAGTAAATATTCGGAAAATCATTTAGCCCCTGGAAAACCTCTCAGTGTGTCAATTCTTTCTTAGACACACTAGGAGGTTTTTTTTCACCCTTGGGATGTTTTGGATGATTCTGAAACTCGCGATATCATGTTGTTATCTAGTATATTTTCTTGTCAGGACGTGTTCGAATTGACAACTTCTGTCGGGGACCGTATGATGGAAATAGACAGAAGTTGTCGGTGCAAGGGAAGGGAGTGCCATGAATGAAGCAGGAATATGAGAACATTGATGTAAAAAATGAGAAGGTCGACAGGATCATAAGGGCTGCTTTCGAGGTGTTCGCCACGAATGACCTGGAGAAGGCTTCGACCAATAGTGTGGTCAAGCAGGCCGGTATCTCCAGAGGTCTTTTGTACCACTATTTCAAAGACAAGCAGGACCTCTTTGATTTCCTGGTCTATTTTTCGATTAAGGAAATTGTGACCGCCATGGAGGAGAAGATAGATTGGCAGGACACGGATTACCTGAACCGCATCCGCCAGGCCATCGCCCATAAATTCGAGGTGATGGACAGATATCCGTATATGATGGATTTTTTCGATAAGTACTCTCGCGAGATGACAACAAGTGGCATCCGCAATCAGGTGGAAAAAATCTCACCGGGTATCAGCGACAAGGTCTTTACCCACAACCTGGATTTCAGCCGGGTCAAGCCCGG
>DAOUPV010000062.1 GCA_030625965.1 Clostridia bacterium | reverse complement strand
TCTGGGCATGCAAACAGGCCTGATTCTAATCGGTCGTTACAACACCAACTATGTGTTGTTCCCCATGGTCTTCAGCCTATTGCTCCTTCTGGAAACGGTTTTCTCACTCACCGGCGGTCCTGGCTTCAGCAAGAAGTTGGGGCCAATCGCATTAAATATCACTCTTGCCCTTTTGATTGGCGGGCAAGGTCTGAACCTTTACCGAAATATCTCGGACCACCCCAGACATGACTACCCGGCGTATCTGGCGGAGATTGCATCCGTACTGGATGCGGATGCGCGGACGTTGGGAAACCTGAACGCAGGCTTCCATTTTACTGACGGTGCTCTACTGGATTACCGCGACCTGAGTTATTTGCCTGATGGCCTCAGCCTGGCGGAATACCTTGATCGGGAAGGCATCACGGCTATCATTCTACCCGAGGAGATGGCCTACATAGCCCGCAACCAGAATCCCTGGCGAATCCTCTATGGACCATTGGACTACTATCCCGAGCTGTTGCAACTGATAGAGGATGACTATGCGCTGGTCCACAGCTTCGAGAGCCCGGGTTATGGTATGCGTATCGTTCGCTACCTGGACGGATACCCCTGGACAGTGCAAATCTACAAAAAAGTCAAATAAAAAAAAGAGCTGGACCTAAGTGTCCAGCTCAAATATTAGCTCTTCCAACAATCTTGTCCTGGCTTCTCTACCGGCATTGTCGTCCACATCGTAGAAACGGTGTTCCCCTGCCTGTTTGAGTAGCAGCACCCGGTCTCCCAGTTCAATGGCTTCCTCCAGATCATGCGTGACCAATAGAATACTCATGGCATGCTTTTCGAATACCTTGCGCAACAGTTTCTGGTTCCTACGCCTGGTCTGATAATCCAAGTTCCCGAACGGCTCATCCATCAAGAGCAGTTCCGGTTTGCGCATCAAAGCCCTTGCAATGGCCACCCTTTGCTTCTGCCCACCTGACAAAGTATGCGGATAGGCATTTTCCTTATCTGACAGCCCCAGTTCCATAAGAATCTCCTTGGATTCAGTCAGATGTACTGTAGATTTCTCAAGACCGACCAGCACGTTATCGAGTACCGTCTTCCAAGGAAAGATCTGTTCGTAATCCTGAAAGACCATGGCCTTTCTCAGTCCAGTCTTCTCAGTGAACTGCCCACCTATCTGTTCCTGATCCTGCAAACCGGCCATGAAGCGAAGTAACGTGGATTTTCCGATGCCGGTCAGACCCACAACCGTCAGAAATTCCTGTGGTTCGAGGGTCATATCCAGCCCCTCGATCAAGGCTTCACCCTGGTAGCCCAATGATAGATTTTCTGTGTTTAAAAGGACGCTCATCTGCTCATCCCCCATTTCCTGATGGTGCGTTTCTCCACCCAGACAAAGAAGATATCCTCAACCAGAATACCCATCACTGTTATGATCAGCAACCCAGCTAAAAGTGCTGGCGTGTCCATGAATACTCTCTTCTGAAACAGGTAAGTCCCCAAACCGCCATGCTCCCCGATGACCCCGAAAATCATCTCGCCGGCAATCATGGCCCGCCATGCTCTGGCCCATGCCGTTTTCAGGCCGCTAAGTAGATAGGGCAGGCTGCTGGGTAAGGCTATCTCGAGCATTCTGGTCTTCCATGAAAGGGAGAACACATGGGCAATCTGGTTGTAAATGTCCGGCATGGCGTCCATACCCGCCTTCAAGTTGATAGCCAAAGGCCATACGACCGAATGGACGATCATGACGATGATGACCCGCTCGCCTACACCGAACCAAAGAATCAGAAGGGGCAACAAGGCCACACCAGGCAAGGGGTGGGCCACTGACACCAAAGTCTGTACCAGATCAGCCAGAAACCCCTTCCTTCGCCACAGCAGCACCAGCAGGACTGCTAATAAGAGACCTATCAGCAAACCGCTTAGAATGGTCCGTAGCGTATTCAGCAGCTGCCATCCCAAGACGCCCTCCCCCAGTTCAATCACCAACGAGCGTACAACTTGGGTCACCGAGGGAAAACTCACCGCTGGATAGACGCCAGATAAGTAGATGACCTGCCATAGTCCTATCAAGACCAGGCCGACGGCCATATGCCGTACAAATCGTTTCATTATTTCTCCTCGATCCCGGTCAGATAGCCAGCCTCAGACATGAAGGATTCAAATGCCCCCATCCCTTCTATCTCCGTGCCGAACCGCAGTTGCTCACCAAGCAGGTAATCCCTGGTATCTTCTTCGCTCAGGTCATAGTAGGCAGACAAAAGTTTCACCGCTTCGTCAGGATTTCTCTGCATCCATTCAATCGCCTCCGTCAGCGTCTCCTGCATAATTTCAATCCCCTGACCGTTTTCCACCATGCTCTTTGAAGCCACGCCAATGATGAAGGTAAAGGGTCCGCCAAACGCTTCTTCTCCGTCTAAAACCAGCCGGAAGCCTTCTTCCGCCAGTGCCATATTCACATAGGGCGGTGACGTGAAATGCATCTGGATATCCCCTTTGGCCCTCAGGACCTGCAATCCGTCAGGATGTTTCATACTGACAAGCTGCGAATCGAAGATAGCAGCATCACCAAGGGTACGCTCGGCAGCCATGGATAAAAGCATATGCTGTATGCTTCCCGGCTGAGGCACCACGATGCGGTGATGTACTTCAATATCCTCAATGTTCCCGATTGACGAAAGGTTGCTCACCAGTCCAAGCTTGGCGCTGGTAAGACCCGTGAACACTTGCCACTCCATACCTTTGTCCCTTCCAATGAGGTAGGGTGGGATTCCCATGAAACCGACATCCAGATCGCCGGCCAACATGGCTTCCCGGATGGCACTGGCATTACCCAGTTGCACCCATTCCACTTCTAGGCTCTTATCCTCCAGCATGGATCGTTCCTTGATGACGGCCAACGGTGCATAGGCCAGTCCGTACTGATCCGCTATTTTCAATACTCCCTCGTCCGCTGGGCGGCTACACCCGGAATATAACAGGCAGGCTGTCAATAGCATCACCACTATGTATCTTAGTCTCACACCTTCGTCCCCCGTCTTAAAATCATGTTTGCCCCAGTTTCATCCAGCAACCTGGCAGTCCGGTAGAATGTGTCCACCTGCTTCTCAAGTGCATCGCGGTCCGGTGCGCACAATATGGCGAATCCTGCCCGTTGTGACGCGGTCCTGGTCTCTTCTATCGTGTCACCCACCCGGTAGTACGCATTGGCGTCCACGACGCCGGGAATCTGAAGAAGCTCCTGTCTGGAGCTGGTTTCGGTTACCGTTCCTGGTCTGGCAAAAAACAGTTCCACCGCCAGATGTCTTCCAGAAGGAAAGGCTACGTTCTGAAGTGCCTTGTACTCCTCCTCGCAGTCCTGCCCCAGCGCTTCCAGAATCTGTATCTTGGCGATGTCTACACCCAGGCATTTCTCTATATATATGTCTTCGAAAGCGCCGCCGATACGGCAGGCGATTTCGTTGACGATCAGGCCACGTTCCCCGATCAGCATCTGGAAGTAGATGGGGCCGTGCTCGATCCCGAATGCTTCCACGATTCGGTCCGTAAGATCCAGTATCTGTCCTTCATGGACCGCATAATGTCGGGAGGGATACTCATGGGCCACACAGATACCCAGTTTATCCTCGTCCGCGAAACGCAAGCGGTCACACACGCTCAGGATCTTGGCTTTTCCGTCCCGGACCCATCCACTGACGGTAATCTCATCACTTGGATAATAGGATTCCAAGAGTGCCAGTTCCTCTCTGGATGTAGCCAGTGTTTCCTTAAGTTTTTCCTGTAGTTCTTCATAGGAACGTATCAAAAAGAGTCCACGTTGTCCTTGGGAATCCTGTGGTTTCAGTACCGCCGGATAGCCTATCCTGACCTCATCTTCCCCAGTGGAAGCGTCAATCAGCTGGCTATCCAGGTTAGGAATTACCGCTTCCCGAAAGCGCTTCTTCATCGCTTGCTTGTTGGTTACCATGTAGGCCGTCTCCGGATTCAGGTTGCTGGGCAGATCCAGCCGTTCGGACACCTGGGCCGCAATATAGACCGGTTGATCCGATCCGGTGGTATAGACGGCATCGATCCTGGTTCCGGATGCCGCAGCAAGCGTTTCTTCATAGGAAAAAGTACTAGCCAGACAACGTACGTCCGCCAACCGTTTTCCGGGTGAATCCAGACTGTAGTCACTGACCACCGCCATATGTCCCATGCTCTTGATTTTCTCTATGGCGTGAAGCTGATTGTATCCCGCTCCCAGAATCATCACTCTCATTATTTGTCACCTCTAAAATTGAATTTGGCTCCCGGTCCATAATACCAATATATCCAGAGCAACAAGCGGATCAGGGACAGGATGTTGTAATTGCTTCGTTCCCGTTTAGATGTTCTGTTCCCTATAATTATATTGGCAACCCTTGGTTGCTGCTGCAAATGCAGGCAAGAAATATAGCTGAAGTGAGCCTGGCGCTCCGTGGCCACTAGGTGCAATTCTCTAGTGAAAGCCCGGAAGCTCCCTACCTTGTTATTTCCCAAAATAGGATACAGGTGGAGAAACAACGCATCTCTCATCCTGGATCCAGCCGTTCTTAAATAGCCTGTTCCTGGTGACGGGCCTATGCCATAGACCAGATCACAGCCTGCTTCCAGTTCGCCAAGCAGACGGGGAATTTCCTTCGGATCATGCTGGGCGTCGTCGTCCATAGTCACCAGTACGTCACCCTCCGCGGCCGCCAAACCGGTCAGCAGTGTTTCCTGCTGGCCGCACCTTCTGCTATTCTTCATAGCACGGACCTGTGGGATTTCCACTGCCAATTGGTCTATGATCACTGGACTGTCATCCTTGCTGGCGTCGTCCACTAGAATGATCTCGAGCTTCAGATTCTCTTTCCATCCCATATTAAGAAGGCTGGCTACAACCCCTGGAATGGTCTTTTCCCCGTTCAGGACCGGGATGATCACGCTAACCATGGATCGACTCCAATACATCCGCCGCAGCTGTTAGCACCCGGTCGACCTCATCCTGAGACATCCGGGTATATAGCGGCAGGCGCACCAGACAATCCCATAGATGCTCTTCCATGGATAAATCCGTATCCTTCATGTCGAATTGGCGGCCGAAGGCTGCCGTATGCAAGGGATAGAAGTGCTGATAACAGGGGATTCCCCTGGCCTTCATGCCTCCGATGAAATCCTGCATTCCTATTTTATCCCGGAAAACCAGATAAAATAGATGGGCGTTGTGACGAGACTCTCCCTTGACCCGGTCCGAATGGTTCAGAATGGCCGGATGTGCCAGCGCCCTGAAGAATTCAGCATATCTTCGATGCGCAGCCAATCTTACCTTATTATCTTCATCGAAGGTCTGTAGCCCTTCATACAGGATGGCCATCAGCAAGTCGCTGGGAACATAGCTTGATCCCAGAGCGCTCCATTGGTAGAACTCCCGGTCACCGCGCTTAAATGCCGTGTGGTCCGTGCCTTTTTCGAGGAAGCACTCTATCTCGTGGCGCTTATCACTGTGTCTGTCAGCAACCACCAGGGCGCCACCTTCGCCACAACCGATATTCTTGGTTGAGTGGAAACTGATTGTCCCAAAATCCCCAAAGGTTCCAAGTGCTTTTCCATCCACCGTCGACCCGATAGCCTGGGCTGCGTCTTCAATCAGGAACAGTCCTTTCTTCCGGCAGAATTCGGACAATTCTCGGATCTTATGACTGTTGCCCCCATAGTGGATGACAATGACCGCCTTGGTCTTGTCGTTCAACAATCCCTCCAGCGCATCTACATCCAGGCAATAGCTGACCGCGTCCACGGGGGCATACCGTATACTCGCCCCACTGAGTAGCACGGCGTTGGCTGCAGATGGATATGCGAACGAGGGCAGTATGACCTCATCGCCTTCGGACAGACCGCAAAGCCGGACGGCTAGCTCCAGGGCGTGGGTACATGATGTCGTCATCCAGACATCACATCCGAATCTTTGTCGAAGGATGGACTCCACCCTCTTGGTATAGGGTCCACCTCCGTGCCAATATCCTGAATCAAAGGCCTCAGCAAGCGCCTTCTTCATCGCCTCTGTCATATAGGTTTTACAAAAATCCATAACCCACCTTTTCTTATCTCTGTTCACTTCACATTTTTGAGCTATAATAAATCTAGACCTATTTCTAGGTCTAGTCAATGCCATATTCAGGAGGTACTCATATGAAAGAAATCAACTGCATCGGTGATTTTTGCCCCGTCCCAATCCTAAAAATTAAAAAGGCGCTTGAAAACTGTAAACCTGGCGAAAACTTCACGGTCATTGCCGATCACGACTGCGTACGGGAATCCATCGAGGAGTTCCTGGACCGCAAAAAGTTCGACTACAGCGTAGAGGAGCTGGCGAATGGAATCTTCGAAATCAGCATCACCAAAAACAGTTAGCAGAATCCGTCACGTCCTAGTTCCTGCATAAGGTTGAGCGTCTCACGCACTGAGCCGTTCAGCTGGTCCCATTGCTTGGTGACCATGAAAATATCATACTCCATGCTAAGCCCATCAATCTCTACAATCTTATACTTCTCTTCATATAACTCTTTCTTAACAGCCATATACGGCAGAAATGCGATTCCAAACCGATTCTCCAACGAGGATTTTACTGAAGAGATGGAATCCACCTCGAAGATGGTATTCAATTCTTCATAGGATACCCCTACATAGTCCAATTCCTTTTTCAGGCAGTAATTCACACTCTCGCGATTTTTAAGTTTCAGAAATTCATAATCGGGCAGATCTTCCAGCGCGATCTTATCAGGAATATTATAGTCTTTGGCAGATACCAGTACCACCTTTTCCTTGCCGATAACATGGTGCAACAACCCTTTGTCCCGGGCGTGGCAGGAGATGAAGCCGATATCGCAGATATCGTTTACGATGTCGCGTATTGTATCCTCATTGGAGCTGGAGAACAGTTCATACTTATGTGCCGGCAGTCTCTTCTTCACTTTATAGAGAATACAGGGAATAGAATAGTTCACCAATGACCAGTTGCCGTTGATCATTACCGTATCCATCTTGCGCTCGTGACGCTTGAGTTCCTGGTTCATCTTCTCGTAATTGCGGATGATATTGTCCGCGTACTTGACGACAATCTTTCCCATCTCGGTCACTTCCACACCTTTGTTGCTCCGCTTTAGCAACTTGTAGCCAAGCGAATTTTCAATCCGGGATATAAGCTGGCTGAGCGCCGATTGGGACATATGAACCTGACTGGCTACTTTGGATATGCTTTTGGCTTCCACAACCAGCTCGAAAATCTTTAAAGATTCAATATTCATATAATTCCTTCCTAAACAGACCGCATATTGCCCTTATAAAACTTACAATAATCGCGGTTATCGATATATACAATATAGTATCATAAAATCCAATAATGGGCTATCGTGAAAGATGGTACAATGAGCTTGGGATTGTGAAATATGTGTCAAACAAATTTCTAAGACAGGAGTAAGATGATATGTCAGATACTACCAACACAAATTCATCGGGCTCTATCAGTACCACTCGGAGGAGAAGCAGCAGGCCGCGCAAACCTAAGAAGAATATGATTCCTATTGGGTTGGCTGTAGCTCTGGTGTTTGTCATTATTGGCATCCTCCTTGCGCAAAGATCCGCCATGCTAGGATTTTTCTGGATGACGGGTATCGCTTTTGGATTCGTATTGCAACGGGCGCGTTTTTGTTTCACGGCCTCAATGCGGGATCCCTACCTGACCGGTGGGACCTCGCTGACCAGAGCCGTGCTCATCGCCTTCGCTCTTACGACCATCGGCTTTGCCGCCATCAAGTATGGTTACTTCGCGAAAGGACTCCCGATACCAGGCATGAGTTATGTTGTACCAATCAGCCTGGCTACCATAGTCGGGGCTTTCATGTTTGGAATCGGCATGGTTATTGCCGGCGGATGTGCTTCTGGTACGTTGATGCGCGTTGGAGAAGGTTTTATGATGCAAGTGCTCGCCCTCGTTTTCTTCGTAGTAGGGTCATTATGGGGTGCACATGATTTTGAGTTTTGGAAGTATTTCTTTATTTCCAAAGGAAAAGCAGTATTTTTGCCGGATGTATTCGGATGGACCGGAGCCGTTTTTGTACAGCTCCTGCTCATTGCAGTACTCTATGTTGTTGCTCTAAAATGGGAGCAGAAAAAATCAAACGAATAATAATTGGAGGATTAAATCATGAAAGAAGTAGTAATAGATAGTTTAGGTGAAGCTTGTCCAATACCGTTGGTGAAAGCTCAAAACGCAATGAAAGAAATGGAAATCGGCGATGTATTGATCGTTCAGATCGACCACAGCTGTGCTATGAAAAACCTTCCCGAGTGGGCTAGAAAAGAAGGCCACAATGTGGAAATCGAAGAAGTAGACGACGCTGAGTGGGAAGTAATCATCGAAAAAGCGAAGTAACTTAAGGGGGACCTATTATGGATGGCTTAAAAGCTGTTTTAAACAAGTTGCGTGACAACGAAGTATATAAACAGTGGTTTAAGAATCCCCTCACGTATGTGATGGGTGCAGTGCTCCTATCCATCCTGCAAATTGCCACACTGGCGGTCACCGGCAACCCTTGGGGTGTGTCTGGCGTATTCGCCAACTGGGGCGCATGGATTTTTGAAGCACTCGGTGGCAGTGTAGACAAATGGTACTACTTCAGTAGTGCCGGTGCACAAAACACACTGCAACAAGGTTTTCTAAACCACACAGGTTCCATGCGGAACCTCGGAATCATCGTGGGTGCACTTTTTGCAACCCTGATGGCTTCCCAATTCAAGATCAAAAAAATTAAGAACAAGAAACAAATCATAGCAGCCATTTTCGGTGGATTGCTGATGGGGTACGGTGCTAGAATCGGTTTCGGTTGTAACATAGGCGCCCTCTATAGCGGTATCTCCTCCCTCTCTCTGAGCGGTTGGATATTCGGTCTCGCTATGTTCTTCGGCGCTATGGTTGGCAGCAAGCTCTTGGTTAAATTCTTTATGTAACTAACAAAGAGCTTCTTCGGAAGCTCTTTTATATGAAAGAGGTTAATAATGACACGAGAAAAGAAAGTTGAAAACTATGATGTTGTAGTTATCGGTGGTGGTCCTGCCGGACTGACTGCAGCCATATATGCAGGCAGGGCTCGTCTGAGCACACTGCTTATTGAAAAAGCCCTGATCGGCGGTTTGGCTACCTATACCAATACCATCGAAAACTATTCCGGTTTCCCCAATGGACCCAAAGGGGAATATATCACCAATGAAATGAAAAAACAGGCGGAGGAAATGGGCGTCAAGTTCAAACTGACAGCTGTTAAATCCGTTGACTTCGAAGGAACCAACAAAGTAGTAGAAACCTTCCGAAATAAATATATCGCTAAAACCGTTATTATCGCCACAGGCGGAAGACCTAGAACTACCGGCGCTCAGAACGAAGATAAATTCCTCTTTGACAAGGGCATCTCCTTCTGCGCTACCTGTGACGCCGCAGCCAATACCGGCAAACATGTACTCGTCATCGGTTCCGGCGACGCAGCCATCGAGGAAGGTATGTTCCTGACCAAATTTGCCGACAAAGTCAGTGTTTCCGTTATCCACGATGAAGGAAAGATGGACTGCAACGAAATCGCCAAGGAAGCGGCTCTGGCCAACCCCAAGATGGATTTCTATTGGAACACCGTCGTCGACAACTTTGAAGGTGAAGATATGCTGGAACGCGTGAACCTGAAGAACCTGAAGACCAAGGAAATCATTCCGGTGGTAACAGATTCCTGCTTCGAGTTCATCGGCTACCTGCCCAATACTGAAATCTTCGAAGGCTTACTGAAAATGAGCGGCAACAAATACGTCATTACCAACGAGCGTATGGAAACCAACTACCCTGGCGTATTCGCCTGCGGCGATGTACGTGACAAGTGGTTGAAACAGGTTTCCACTGCTGTGGGTGACGGAGCCATCGCCGGTTTCGCCGCAGAAAAATACATCGCTGAAACCGAGCAGTTCGAAGAAGTCCTGATGCAAACCAAAAAACCGGGCTTGATCTTCGTATACAACGCCATCGACCCGGATTCCCGTAAGTTCTTGTCGACCATCGACGCTTATGAGAAATCAAAAGCAGGCACCATCGCAGTCAACCGTGTTGACGTTTACAAATCCACTGGTTTGGCAGACCGACTGGGTGTAACCAACTACCCGGCCGTGGTCATCACCAATGAAGGCCAAGTATCCAGCATCGTTTACGAAGGCATCTGTGAAGAAGGATTCTGTATCGAGACCTTCGATGAGCTTTTTAAGACATCTTGCAAGGTCTGTAAATAAGTCCCTGTACATACCAGAGGGAGGGCGGACGCGTTTCACCTTCCTTCTGGTATTTAATTCAAAAAACTTCCAGATTTGCAAAAAAAGACTGTATATTTCCCCCACAATCCTTTATAATACAATCTATCGGGGTGTGGCTCAGCTTGGTAGAGCGCTTGACTGGGGGTCAAGAGGCCGCAGGTTCAAATCCTGTCACTCCGACCATAAGAAAGCCCATAACTACAAGGTTATGGGCTTTTATCATTTTTATAAGTTAAGCTAATTGCACTTAATATTGTATGAAACACAACTACAGTACAACTTAGTAGAGGACAAGTATAAAAATTGATACCATAAATTCGCTACTAAACAGATGCTTCGAATACCTGACCTACGGATTAGAAGTTAGCTGAACAGGTATTATTTGGGATTAGCCGAGCGCAAATAGGCTTATTTTTCGGGACTTCTTACTCTTATGTTCTTAGCCGAAATTAGCAGAAGTAATTTGAAATTGTCCCCAAATTGTCCCCTGTTCTCTGCTATTCATACCAACCCACAGCTTGGATTTATATATCAACCTGCTCATCAGTAACAATAATTTCATATTCTGTGTCGTCGTCCTGGCAGTAAAATGTCCAACTTTTATTGAAGTCCCAGTCTGTATTCCAAATGCTGTAGAAATTCATCGTTTTTCCATTCTTTAGCGTAAATACTTCCAGGTACTTCCACTCTAATCCATCTTCTACTGCTCTTTCTATAGTTACATAGGCTTCACCCATCTTTGCACTTCCATCTTTCATTTCTGGATCAAATATATATCCAATAAATGTTGCCTCATGATATTCTGATTCAAAGATGCTACCGTAAATATTGTCGTGATACTCTGTGCTATCTACAGCGTAGAATGATATGGAAATTGCAAATACAGCAAAAAACAAAATATAGAAACGCTTAATTACTAATTCCTTATTTTTATAGCGCAAGAACGGCGTATACTCCAACACTGCAAACAAAGAAAATGATATTATACTTGACAATACAAATGATTTCCATATGCCATGAATCATATTCAACCAATCAAACATGTTATGCCCTTTCTCAATTAACCGAACAATATTGTTGTTTCATCCAGGATCACTAATTGAATAAATCTCGATCAAAAGCTAAGATTTCTCAGAGCCTTCTCTTTTTTAATCTCAAATCGCATCAGTTGAAGATCCTTATTGCTAAGTTCCCTATTGAAGTACACGTAATGTAGTACATTGTAGGTATCATACATAAAGGGATTATCAATATCATCAATCAAGTGACTCATTACTGGAATCAAATCGAACTTTGTTTTGATCTTCAGGTTTTCTTCTTTTCCTTTGAAGAATATCAAGCAATCATTAAAACTCTTTTGCATCCAATTGTTGCCTCATTCATCAACCTGCTTCCATCATCCATCCTAATAAAGTTATCTAAATATGTGGCAATGATTTTTTGTCTCATAACTGCTTTCACTTTTTTTTAAAAAACATTAATCCTCTCCTCCAAATCATTCTCCCTTATCAGCTCATCGTACTATAATTATTCAAAGAATAGAATACTTGTCATATTCTTTCACCTTATTTTTATGCAATTTATTACTCATTAGTCTATTTTCACCCCAGCAAGATAGCTTGATCTAAATTGCTGATACCGTTTCACCCTGTTGTTTAATATAAGCGCTGTATTCCTTTATCATGATTGTCGGGATTCCTAGTTTCTGATTTAGAGTATTTGTTATCATTGTGATGATAGTATATAAGTTGTAGTCTATATCTGCGTATTTCGACATTAACTCTTTTTCTCTATCAATTAGACCTGGTGTCTTAAGGCGCTCAATTATATCTGTACTGTCCTCTAAACTTTGATATAAATCTTCGAACGTCGAAGTCGATTTAATAAGGTTAAGGATCTCCATATGAATGTTCTTATAGTAATATGATTTATCTCCGAGAATTGCCTTTCCCATCGCGAAATTTCTTTCAATTTCATCCAAATCCTCAAAGATAGTATCCTTATTTTCCCGAATTCTACCAAGAGCTGCTTTCAGTAAGGCTATAGCATTAATATCATCAGCTATAGTGCTTCCTTTGCGTAAATTCTGAATATTCTTCAGATATGCCTGTTCTAGGGAAAAATCTCTTTTAATACGTAGTAGAACTCGTACGAAATCAGTGAGAAAATCCTTCTCATAATTGAATTTTCGTTCTTCCAAAATGTTATTATTATGAAGATCGAATTGATATGTCGCTATGCGATAAGCAATAAATCCACCAATCCCCGAACCTATCACTGTACCGAAATAGCTTCCCAGGTACCCTATCCAATCATTATTAATAGGAACATGAAGCGGGCTTGGTGTTATGACACTTACAGCTGATGCTATTGGTAATCCAAGTAGAAATGAGAAAGCAATGATAAATGGATGTCTTTTTGCTAATTCTTTCCACCTAGATGCTTTTGCATGCTTTAGTTCTGTATATATATCGCTCTCTTCACTACTTATATAAGCTTTGAACCTATCGATTTCATCTTCGTTCACAACCCACTTGCCGTTTTTCTTAACAGTACACTCCCCCATCATTTTCTTAAGCTTTTTCTTCAAAATCTTAATATACGCATCTTTTGCTATATAAACAGTATCCTCATCAATCTTGAAGAGGCAGAATTTGATAATTGCTTGCTCAACACAGAGCTTAGCTTTTCTCTCTTTTAGGCGACTAACAGCCTCTTCATCATGAAAAGGAACAAACTTTTCTCCAACAACTTTCATCACATTTTTTTTATTCCGAGCTTCAAAGATTTCTTCTGAAATCGCTTGAATCTCTTTTTCAAGATTACCGCATCTTTCTATAAGTGTGGACACTTCTTACCCCCAAAACATTTTCTTCCATCCTACACCATTCTTGCAAAATAAAAAAGCCCCTCCACATGAAGGGGTTTAGCTTGATATGGCATCTCCACAAGATGCACTCCTACTCACCGTTGTTAATTATTGTAGATAAATCATCTCGTATTTCTCTTTGATCATACCGCCTGATGTCAGAATAGTTATTGATTAAATCCTGTATTTGTTGCCCTTTCTCTACTTTCTTCAGTTTTTTTAGTAGCATCATATACTTATTTTCATAACTATCTTGGGGCATTATTTGATAATGGATATTATCGAACAGA
>DAOUPV010000129.1 GCA_030625965.1 Clostridia bacterium | reverse complement strand
ATCGACGGGGAGGTTTGGCACCTCGATGTCGGCTCATCGCATCCTGGGGCTGAAGTAGGTCCCAAGGGTTGGGCTGTTCGCCCATTAAAGCGGTACGCGAGCTGGGTTCAGAACGTCGTGAGACAGTTCGGTCCCTATCCGCCGCAGGCGTAGGAAACTTGAGGAGAGCTGCTCCTAGTACGAGAGGACCGGAGTGGACGAACCGCTGGTGTACCAGTTGTCCTGCCAAGGGCATAGCTGGGTAGCTACGTTCGGAAAGGATAAGCGCTGAAAGCATCTAAGCGCGAAGCCTACTTCAAGACAAGGTTTCCCATGGAGTTAATCCAGTAAGACCCCAGAGAGAAGATCTGGTAGATAGGTTGGGAGTGGAAGTGCAGTAATGCATGCAGCTGACCAATACTAATCGGTCGAGGGCTTCACCAGAAGCCACTTAAAGGAAAGATACCTTTTAATTAGCTTTACTAATGCTGTGTAGTTTTCAAAGGACAAGGAAAACATACAAAAGTCCATAAGAGATGGACAACATAAAGAAACGACGATACTTTGATATCAAGTTTCTGGTGATGATGGCGAAAAGGACCCACCCGTAACCATACCGAACACGGAAGTTAAGCTTTTCAGCGCTGATGGTACTTGGGCAAAGGCCCCGGGAGAGTAGGACGTTGCCAGAATTAATTTTAAGAACGAGCATTCGCTCGTTCTTTTTTTTGCTGTTTTCTATATGGTACAATGAAAGGACAAGGGATTGGACCTAGGAGGACGCAAACATGAGGAAAACTATAAAAAGCACTCTTATTATGCTCTGTCTGCTGCTATCAGTCGGTTGCAGCGGAGAGGAAGAAGCGGTGGATATACCGCCGGATGAACCGGTCATCGAAGTACCTGGGCAGCAAATGCTGATATTCGGGATGGCAACTGATGTGGATTTGAATTTGGACGGAGAGATAGAAACGTTACTAGTGTACGGTGATGTTGAAGAAGGCGCCAGTGTCAATGTGACATATCTTGTAGATGAGCAGTCGCAAGAGAGCGTAAGTGAGCTTCCGGGGTGGGAACGTGCCCAATTTGGTGACGAGTATCGGGTTATTCCGGATACAAAGGAAGCGTTACTGGCAATATATGTAACTAGTGAGGAACAAAACGAAGTATTCTTCTACGGAATGGATTCATCCATGAATTTCTTTTATAAGGGAAGAATTGAAGGCGAAGAGACCTTCACTGAGCTGGGAGATATCGAGATTGCGGGAACGAAGGTGCGTTTTGGTGAGTTGACTTTTGAAATGGACAGCACCCTACCCAACGTTCCTTTGATGTATCAGGACAAGAATGAAGCGTTGGATTATCTGGACTTGCCGGTATACAGCATCATATCGGGATACGGGGAACCGGATATGGAGGAAATGGTTGGAACAGAAAAGAAACTGACTTACATGGCTAGAGATCTCGAGTTGTTCATGGAAGAGGACAAGATCAAGAGAATCTGCACTGCCAGCGGGAGCCTACTGGACATAGAGGTCGGGCAGGCCTTCTTGGAAGAGAACTGGCGGGAGAACGAGAGATACGCGCTGCTTGAGTTGGCCACAAGTGCGGAAGAATACAAGATAGCCCGCTTTGATCAAGATAAGTATTTTGTCGAATGCACGCTCAAGGTGACCGAACAGGGGCTGGAAGTAGCTGCCGTGTGCGTGTCGCTAAGTGAGTTACACCAGGCAAGACTGTACGAGGAGCATGTGCTGGTGGACCGCTTCGGCGATCTGCTCTTCGCCGAGAATGAAGAGTCATGGTCCAAGTTGCTTGGGGTCAATGGCGGGTGGACGCAGATACAGATTCTCGGATACGAAAGAGAGAATGCGGTGCTATTCTTCCAAGCTCAAAAGGATGGCGTAATCGGAGTGTACCACTACAATCTTCTGGGTGAGCAGGTGAGTCTGCTGGCTGAAGATCCGCAATCTGCGGAGTTTTCCGGCGGTCTGCTCAGTGTCACACTGGCGGACGGCAGAAAATATTTCGATCTGGGCGGTATGAACGTGACGGCTGAAATCATGGGACCACAGGAAGAAGAGACAGTCGTGGAATTCTATGTGCAATCTGATACCTTGTTTTATCTGCCGACTGCGGTAGAGGATTACGTGGTTCTCAACGACCTCAGCCAGTATTTAGAACGTGAGTATGACCGCTATGAGGCATCGTTTGATTCTGAACTTGAACTGGGGTATCTTGAAGCTTATATAGAGACCGGGGACCAGGAGTACAATCTGTTTCTGTTCCTGGCAAGTGAGGCGAAGCTGATGTCGCTTCAGGAAAAAGTAAGCGCGCATGTGAATAAACAGGTTGATGGAGAATTGCGTATGGTGCTCACCCTGATGAATGATGAGGGGCAGATTTATGAGTGCTATGATCTCGAGGGAGCCTTTCTGGGACTTTGCGACCAGTCGGGTAATTCATTGGAGTAAGGAGTGGACGATATGAAACGGGTATTACTGATCTATAACCCGATGTCGGGCATACAGGAATTTAATCATCTATTGGACGAGACTATTGCGGTCTTCCAGCAGGAAGGAATCCAGCTGGATATCTATCGCACTAGGGAACAGATGGATTTCTTTAACTATTTCGAGCAGGAGGCCTGCACTTTATACCAAGCTGTACTGGTGGCCGGGGGTGACGGGTCGGTCAGTCTGGCCTTGAACGCCATGATGAAAAAGAATATAAGTATACCGCTGGGAATCATTCCGGCTGGGACATCCAACGATTTTGCCTATTACCTGGGTATCTCGCCCAATCTGCGCGAAGCCATCCGTCAGCTTGCCAAGATGAGGACTCGCTGGATCGATGTGGGCAAGGCCAACGATACGTATTTCATCAATGTGTGCGGTGGAGGAGTTCTGCCCAATGTGGCCCACAAGGTGGATCAGGAAGCCAAAAACATCTGGGGAAAAGCAGCCTACTTTGTGAGCGGCCTGATGGAGATGAGCAAGAACAAGAGTTTTCGCATCCGGGTGAAGGTCGATGGCGAGGAATTTGAAAATAATGTGTTTCTCTATTTGGTGATGAACGGACCCAGTGCCGGTGGTTTCACCAAGCTTGGCGTGAAGGCCTCCGCTGATGATGGCAAGCTGGATTTCGTGGCCATAAAGTCTATGAACTTGGTTGACGTACCCTGGTTGTTCTCCAAGATTCTACGCGGAGAGCATTATACCGATGAACACGTGCAGTATCTGACGGGCGAAGAATTCGAGATTGAATTCCTGTCCGGGGATGAGGAAACCGAAGGCATAAACGTCGACGGCGAAGAAGGACCGAGTTATCCGTTATCCATCCAAGTGTGCAAACATCATCTGGAGGTGCTCTACTAGACATGGAAAAGGATATGATACTGATCAGCAGTTGCCTGTTGGGTGTGCGTTGTCGTTATGACGCCAAGATAGTCGAACCTAATCCCGAGGCTCTTAGGTTATTCGAGCAGGGATGTGCCCTGGTACTGTGTCCTGAGATGCTGGGCGGCCTCCCCTGTCCCCGACAACCGGCTGAGATACAACCGGACGGGAGGATTGTCACAGAAGGGGGAGAAGACGTCACAGAAGCGTTCAGGGTGGGAGCCGGGAAGGTCTTGGCTGCGTGTAGGGCGTTGGGAGTGAAGAGGGCCTAACTCAAGGAAAGGAGCCCTTCCGGTAGCGGCCGGGTATATGACGGTAGCTTCAACCGGACTTTGATCTCCGGTCAGGGGGCCTGTGCCGCGCTACTTCGGGAGCATGGAATAGAGGTGTTCAGTGAGGCTGATTTTAAAATAAGTAAAAAAACTGGGAATAGTTATTGACTCTGGGGCCTCAAACTAGTACTATGTTACTTGTGCCACGGACACAACGGACGCGGCGCAGAACATTTGGTCTTTGAAAACTGAACAGTGAATAACAAATACATGCCCGATTCAATTAATGAATCGAAAAAAAGCAAAACCATACTCGAAAGAGTAATGAGTAAAAGT
>DAOUPV010000068.1 GCA_030625965.1 Clostridia bacterium | reverse complement strand
TTGTGGATCGATTTCAACTTTGTCGAAACCTACTTTTTCCATTTCCTCAGCGATTCTCTTTACGACTCTTTCTTCGTCGCAAGATTCACTCGGAATGGCAATCATGTCGCGCAGGAACTGAGTCATGTCCTCTTTGTAACTCTCGGACAGCTCTAAAATCTTTTTGTAATCAATACTCATAGCAATCCCCTTTCAAACTCTTATAAAATTTATTTCCTAACCAGTCGAAACTGGTAAGCATCCCCATTGAAATACTGCACACCATAATTGATGGGTTTGCCATCGTAGGCTAAAATTATGCCGCTCAGCTTGATCAGCGGAGCGTTTTCCTTCACCTTCAGAAGTTCCGTTAGTGGTTCCTCTGCAAGTACGGCCGTCAACGTGCTGTCATACTCGGATGGCGGATAATCGGTGGCGTTCTTCAGATACTCTGTCATGCACTCGTAGTCTTTTCTCTGCAGCATCTTCTTCATGCTTCCGCCGACTACAAATTCAGGTATCACATCGTAGCAATAGATTACCGGTACGCCGTTGGCTTTTCGGATACTCTCCACAATAAATCCTTTAACCCCGGCTTCCAGGCCCAGCATCTTGCATTCGGATTTGGATAGTACCTCTTCCCGAATTTCCAGCACTTGGTCTTCCGCTTCGTATCCGGCATTCCGGATGGTCTCGGTCAGCGCTTCTAGCTTCTCGATTCCAGCGAACACCTTGGTCTTGGTCCGGATGAAGGATCCCTTGCCGTGTTCTCTAGTCAAGTAGCCATCTTTCTCCAGGATGCCCAAGGCTTCCCGCAAGGTTCCCCGGCTTACGCCGAACTCCTCGGCCAGATCTGGCTCGGATGATAGTCTGGCTCCGTTCTCATAGAGACCGTTCTCAATCCGACTTTCCAGCTCATTGACGATTTGCATATACAGTGGTTGTCTGTTTACAATCATTTCTTCCCCGCCTTCTTGTCATTGTTCAGATGTTTAACAACTATATGTTTAATTCTATGCGAAAGTTGAAATTCCTGCAAGTCAGACTAGATTTTTCTACTCACAATGTACTTGCAGTATAGCAGAATCCTTGCCTAATGTCTACATGTCCAACAACCTAAATAGCAAAAAAAGATCTGACCCGGTAAAAGGTCAAATCTTTCTTCCATTTTCTGTTTCTTCTATAATATGAAGATGAATCTTGCAATGAAGATCAGTCCCACAATATAGGTTACCATGCTAACTTCTTTGGCTCTTCCAGAGACAAATTTGAGGATCATATAAGAAGCCACACCAAAGGCGATACCTTCCGCGATGCTATAGGATAGCGGCATCATGATGATTGTCAGGAACGCCGGGATGGACTCAGTGTAGTCATCCAGGTTGATCTTCAGGATCGGGCTCATCATAAAGAGTCCTACCAAAATCAAGGCCGGGGAGGTAGCCGCTGCCGGTACCATCAGGAACAACGGTGACAAGAACAGTGCGACTAAAAACATACCCGCAGTAGACAGAGCTGTCAGACCAGTTCGTCCACCATCAGCTACACCAGCTGCACTCTCTACGAAAGTGGTTACGGTCGAGGTTCCCAGGCAGGCACCTACTGTAGTGCCGATAGCATCTGCGAACAACGCCTTCTTGGCGCCAGGCAGAGTACCATTCTCATCCAATAGATCCGCCTTGACGGATACACCGATCAATGTGCCGATGGTATCAAACATATCCACGAACAGGAAGGTGAACAAGACCACCAACATATCCAGACTGAAAACATTTGAGAACTCGAACTGGAAAGCGATCGGTGCAATGGATGGCGGCAAGCTAACTAGGCTGCTAGGTAGGACTGTTAATCCTACGGGCACCGAGATTGCTGTGGTGATGATAATCCCCCAAAGCAGAGCGCCTCTAACCTTCTTGGCCAACATCACGCCTGTGATAAGCAATCCGATAAGGGCAACCAAGGCTGCGCCAGAATTAACTTCACCCAACATCAGCGGAGTTCCTTGACCGGTAACAACGATTCCAGCACCGTTCAGACCAATAAAGGCGATGAACAAGCCGATACCGACGGACACAGCGTGCTTCAAGTTCATGGGAATCGCGTTGATGATCGCTTCGCGAACATTCAGGAATGTAAGAATAATAAAAATGATACCTTCAATTAGTACTGCAGTAAGAGCGAACTGCCAAGAATAACCCATGATGCCTACGACAGTAAACGCAAAGAAAGCGTTGAGGCCCATGCCTGGCGCCAGTGCGAACGGATAGTTGGCGTACAGTGCCATCACCAATGTGGCGACGATAGAAGCCAGCACCGTAGATGTGAACAAAGCATCGAACGGCATTCCCGTAGCAGACAGGATTCCTGG
Organism: Clostridia bacterium; assembly: GCA_030625965.1. GTDB lineage: Bacteria > Bacillota > TC1 > TC1 > UBA5767 > UBA5767. The sequence continues at coordinate 9,736 of DAOUPV010000068.1, read as the reverse complement.
ATTGACCACCAAGATGTAGGCCATGGTCATGAATGTGGTGATACCCGCAATGACTTCTGTCTTTACATCTGTGTCATGTTCTTTCAGTTTAAAAAACTTTTCCATATAATTTCTCCTCTCTTACGCAAATAAAAAAAATGTGCTCCACCTCTTTCCAATCACCCCTCCTTCCGCTTTTCTTCAGATTAAGAATAATAATAAAAAAATATGGCATTGCTCATTCTAAGTTTTTGTTCGACAACTCCACCCCTCGGTCCTGCAAAAATAACAAAAAAGAAGTGAAAATTCACTTCTTTTTATAATTTCTTCATTCATATTTCCAGTCTCGGGGCCATTCCCAGCCAGTTTTTAGATAGAGGAAACAAAGAGCGTCCTTATCCTTTGGCATGAGGATACAATCGACATAATCCTAAACTTTACGGCGGGTTTCACTGTGCTGGCCCATCGCCTTCGTCCTCCAAGCTATGCTTCACAGCCTTCCTCAACCAACCGGAACAGATAGTCCATATCCAGGTTCTCGCGACATATTTCAGCCAACTTCTCGAAAGATTGCTCCTTGATATCCTGGGTATCCACCGGTGCTTTGGTATCCAAGCCCTGCTTCTTGCGGATCATATTCAGCCAGGATGCACGGAATTCGTCATTGTGGAAAATATTATGCAGATAGCAGCCAGCAATCCGACCTTCATCAATCACTACTCCGTCCTTGCCGTCATGATACTGCAGCAAATCCTCCGCCGGTCCGGTCTTCTCGGTCCGGCCCAGATGGATCTCGTATCCCTCCACTGTGCCTTCGCCGAAATGTCCGCTCAAGAGTTCCGCCTTGATGAGACGCACTTTCTTGTCGGCTACAAAGCTGGTTTCCACCGGCAAGATTCCCAAGGCCTCCATGGCTTTGCCATCTTTGATGTCGATGCCTTCTTCGTCTTCGATGCGCTCTCCCAATACCTGGTACCCACCACAAATGCCGAAGATGATCCCACCCCCGTCAGCGTATTCCCGAAGCTTGGCATCTAGACCGTTATTCATCAAGTACTGCAGATCCCCAATAGTACTCTTGGTGCCTGGAATGATGACTGCATGCGGATTGCCGAGTTCTTCCGCACTCTTGACGATGCGCAGATTAACGTCAGTCTCATGCATGAATGGTTCCAAATCCGTGTTGTTGGAGACCCGTTCCATATGGATGACTGCGATATCCAACGGACGATCTTGGCTTGCGTCATAGAGGAACTGACGGCTTTGGGCATCCTCAGTCTCGATGAAGACATCCCGGAGATACGGGACCACGCCCAGTACCTTGACACCGGTGTACTCCTCAAACCAGGTTAGACCATCCTGCAGAAGGGCGATATCCCCCCTGAACTTATTAAAGATCACACCTTTGATGCGGTCTCTGTGCTCTCCGACCAGCTCTAGCGTTCCCACCAGACTGGCGAAGGATCCGCCCCGGTCGATATCGGTTACCAGGATGACCGGAAGGTCTACCATTTCGGCGATGCGCATGTTGACGATTTCCCGGTCGTTGAGGTTGACCTCAGCCGGTGAACCCGCGCCTTCGATGACGAGGGTGTCGTAATCTTTGGCCAGTTCATCCAGCGATTCCCTTACCGCCTCCAAACCTTTCTTCATGGTGAATTTCTTATGATACTCCCAGGCATCAGACTGGCGATAAGCCTTGCCGTGGATCACCACTTCGCTTCTGGCATCAACCATGGGTTTCAGGAGGATGGGATTCATATGCACTGTAGGCTCCACACGGGCTGCCTCGGCCTGAGCCCCCTGGGCCCTGCCGATTTCCCCGCCGGTAGCCGTAACACTGGAATTGTTGGACATATTCTGACTCTTGAAGGGCGCCACGCTGTATCCTTCGTCCGAGAGAATTCGGCAGAACGCAGTACACAGATAACTCTTGCCAACGTCACTCGCAGTTCCCTGGACCATTAATCCTTTAAATTGTTTCATCTTCTCACCTCTATTGCCAAAGCTCTAGCACACCCAGCATCCATTCCTTGACATTGATACCGTAAATTTCATGCAGACTGTCGTTGGTCAGCACTTCTTTGGTATGGCCGCTGGAATACAGCGCCCCTTCGTGCATCAGGATCACCTTGTCGGCATACTTCTGCACCAGGTTCAGGTCGTGCAGGACGGCGACCACCATCTTGTTGTTTTCCCGGGCCCAGTTCTTAACATGGTCCAGAACCTCGATCTGATACTTGAAATCCAGGTGATTGGTCGGTTCGTCCAGCAGGATGATTTCCGGATCCTGGGCGATAGCCCGAGCCAGGAAGACCCTCTGAAGCTGACCACCGGACAGTTCAGATATGAGACGATCCTTCAATTCAAAGAGACCCACTGTATGCAAAGCCTGGTTCACAGCTTCCACGTCACGCATCGCAGCCGCGGCGAAGGGCCCCTTGCTATAGGAATAGCGACCAAGCATCACCGTATCGAAAACGCTGTATGGGAAATATATGCTTCCCGCCTGAGACAGGATAGCCACTGTGCGGCCGATCTCTTTTCTCTTCATACTGTATACATTTTTATCATTGATTCGGATATCCCCCCGATAAGGCAGGATATGGGCCAGAGACTTAAGCAGCGTCGATTTACCAGCTCCGTTGGGCCCGATTATGCAGCACATCTCTCCCGAATGCACCTCCATGGTGATATCCTTGACGATATCAACCTGGCTATGATAACCGCAGTATACATTTTCCAATGTAAGCATCTTAGTTCCCCCTAGATTTGGTGAAATAGATAAAGGCGAAAAATGGCGCGCCGATCAACGCGGTGATGGCACCCACTGGCAATTCAGTCGGAGCGATCACGGTTCTGGCCACCAGATCCGTCACTACCAGCAACATGCCGCCGAACACGGCCGACATGGGCAGCAGCAACCTGTGCTTGGGTCCGAAAATCCTACGCACCACGTGGGGTGCGACCAGCCCAATGAATCCGATGGTACCACTGACCGCCACGGCGCTACCGGTCAGGACCGCCGAGAAGATGATCAAGCGGTGCTTGATCTTGGCCACCTCCACACCCAGCACAAGCGCATTTTCCTCACCAAAGCTGAGTGCATCCAATTCTCTGGCATAGAAGATGGTGCCCGCCAGCCCCACCAGGAAAAAGGGCAGCAGCGATATGATATAGGACCAGCTTTTCAGGGATAGCGATCCCATCTGCCAGTGGATGATCATCTGCAGGTCTTCTTGAGCCAACGCTGTCGCCAAAGTGATGATGGCGTTGACGAATAGGGAAAACACGATACCCGCCAGCACGATGGTCTGGTTCGACATGTTCTTGTCGACCTTCACCGCGAAACTGAGCACCAGCAACACCGTAACCAAGCCGCTCAGAAAACCGATCATGGTATAGCTGAAATAACCTAGATAGGGGATGCGGATGTCCAGTAGCATGGCCAGAACCACACCCAATGAAGCTCCGGCTGAAACCCCCAGGGTATAAGGGCTGGCCAGCGGATTTCTAAGCACCGACTGGGTGGTGCTGCCGCCTACCGCCAGTGACGCACCGACCAGAAAAGCCAGCAGCACCCGGGGGAAGCGGATAATCCAGATAATGGATGCCTCCACCGCTGTAATGTGCGCCGGAAGATCCTGGCCGCTCAACTTGGCCCAGAGCACAGCTACGATGGAGCCGATGGATACGTTGGTGCTGCCTAGCGTGGTGGCCAGCGCCAATACCATAAGCATAAGGACGAGTGCCAGTGCAACCAGTCTTTTATTCATAGGCGTAGTATTCGGGATAGACCTTTTCTGCGATCTGACGGATGGCCAGAATCACGTTCTGGGAGGGTCTGGAGGAAGCGTTGGCCTCGATCATGTAAACCTTCTCTCCCTGGATGGCCTGCATATCTGCCCATCCTTCCCGGTTCAGGATTTCCAAATCTGCATCTGGAATATATTCAACATTGGTGATAATTACATCCGGATCAGCGATGATGATCACTTCTTCGCTGGGTGCGAGCCAACCGTCTTCCTCACCGAAGATATTGACGGCACCGACCAGCTCCAACAGCGCATGCTGGAACGTTCCGTTCGCTGCTGTATAGATACCTGGCGCCGGGGCGATTTCCAGGTAGACTGTCCGTTTGTCCTCGATGGTGGCCGCGATGTCCTGGATCTGCAGGACTTCATCTCTCAGTTCATTTATCAGTACCTGTCCTTCTTCCTCTTGGCCCACGATGGCGGCACTGAACTCGATGGCGTCATATACACCCTGTATGTCTGAGGCGCTGGGTATGTATACCACAGAGATACCCGCTTCCTTGATAAGCGCGAAGGGGTCGTCGGCTCCCGTCTTGTTGTGTCCGCTGGCGATGATGATGTCCGGTTCCAAGCTGATGATGGTCTCGGCATCCGGACTCTTAAAGTCAAGCACTACGCGATCCGGATTCAGATCCTCATGTTCATCTGTATAATTGTCCGTGGCCACGATCTTCGATCCCTGGCCCAAAGCCAGCAGTATCTCCGAATTGGACGGGGCAGTCGATATGATACGCTCCACCTGATCCGGAACCGGTACTTCGTTGCCCTCTAGATCGGTAATGGTGTCTTGCGACTCGCTGCAGCCTGGTATCAGGACCAGCAGTGTCACCAAAATCAGTACTAATAATAGCTTTTTCATCATTTCTCCATTCTCCTTTTTCATAAAAAATATCCATACCAGGTATGGACAGTGATGCACAGTCTTATCCCAGAGAATCTAACCAGGCAGGTCTACCGGCTCCACTTCATCCTACACTCCCGCCTTCCCGCCGAAGCGGTGGCCCTGGGGATTCGTCAGTATTACGGTTGCTGGGACAGCTCCGGCATTATACCGGATTCCCTATCAAGTCTTACGACACCTGGTCATAGCCTTATTCAGTTAGAGGGTAGCACTCCATCTCTTCTGTCTTCACTCGCTGTCAAATACGGATAGAGTGATACCTTGTACATAGTTTAACAGGTTCTCCAACAAATTAAACTAGAGAGAAATCCAAAATTCGCATCCTTGGAACCAAACTCTTCGTGCAAATCTACCAGTACGAAAAAGATGTCTCAGGATTCATCCCCACCCTGATCAGCCCAGAAATTCCCGACTTCCCGCTCCAGATCTGACGCCATCCTTTTAGCATGGTGCCATTCCGGAGGGAATAGTCTCTTGTAAGAAGGCTGGGCGAAACGGCTACCAATCAGCAGGATCACCCCGCGGTCCGTTTCCTGTCGGATCACCCGACCGGAAGCCTGCAGGACCTTGTTCATGCCCGGAAGTACATAGGCCTGTCGGAAACCGTCTCCAGAGTCCCCGTCGAAGTACTCTTTGATCAGGTCGCGCTCCAGACAGATGGCCGGAAGGCCCACACCCACAATTATTGCACCACTAAGTCTATCTCCTCTCAAGTCGATACCTTCAGCGAACATGCCACCCAGAACTGCGAAAGCGACCATCGTCTTTTCAGTGGCCACATTGAATGAATTGAGAAAGGCCTCCTTTTCGGATTCGCTCAGCCCAGGTTGCTGCTTCATGAGCAGTATATCCTCATCCGCCTGTTCTTCGCACTTCCCGTAGACCTCTTCCAGATACCGATAGGAGGGGAAGAAGGCAATATAGTTCCCCGTCTTGCCCCGGGCGACCTGCAGGATTGAATCGGCCACCTGACCCGCCGTGGCTTCCCGGTCTCGGTATTTGGTCGAAATGCGATTCTGAACCATCAGCAAGAGATGATCCGGGTCGAAGGGCGAGTCCAAAATCAGCCCGTAGCTGGACTCCTCCGCCCCCAAAGCCTGCTTGAAATAGTCTAGTGGTGATAGCGTAGCCGAAAATAGCACAGACGACTGTGCCTTTTCCATGGCTTCCCTCAGGTTCTTTTTGGGATCGATACAAAAGAGCTTGATCACAAGCTCATCCTTCTGCTTCAGGTAATAGGTACGGTAGTGTCCATCATACAGCTCGGTCTTCTTAAGAAAATCCCGACATTCGAAGTAGAAATCCAGCAGTCCATCCTTGTGTTCCCAGTCACTGAGCTTGGGAAACACCTTCTCCGTACGGTAGACCACGCCCCGCGCCAAGTCGGCAAACTCATCCGGAAAGGTCTCCTCCACCCGAAATTCCGTCTCAGTGCATTCCTTGCGCTTCTCGATCAGGAATTTGTTCATCTTGCTCAGGTAGCGGTGCAGGGCAACGTCCCGTCCTTTGACCTGTTTCTTCAAAGACAGAATAGCCTTCTTGGACAGTTGGCTAGAATACATGTGTCTCGCCCGGTCGATCAAATTGTGGGCTTCGTCAATCAAAAACAGATAACGCGCTTCCTGGAAACCCGGAGCCGCCATGGCCTCATCCGAGAAATATCGCCTTAACGAAGAACTGGGGTCGAAGGCATAGTTGTAGTCACAGATGACACAGTCACAGTAAAGAGTCAGGTCCAATGTCAGCTCATAGGGGCAGACCTGATAGCGTTCAGCATATTCCACGATGGTATCCCGATCATATCTATGGGTTGCGTCCAGCATTTCGCTCAGCGCCTCATTGACCCGGTCGAAATGACCGGCCGCATAGGGACAGGCTTCGGCATCACATACCTTCTCCGTGTTGAGGCAGATCTTGTCCTTGGCCGTGATATTAATCCGTTTCAGGACGAGTCCATCTTCTTCCATCTGGTCGAGAGCAGCCAATGCCACATCCCGGCCGATGGTCTTGGCCGTCAGATAGAATATCTTGGCTGGCCTCAGAGGTAGCGTCTTGATGGCGGGGAATAAGGTGCCCAACGTCTTGCCGATTCCGGTCGGCGCCCTAGCGAATAGCTTCTTGTCCTCCATAACGCTCTGGTAGACCCCGTTCATCAGCTTCCTCTGACCCTTGCGGTACCCTCCGTAGGGAAAAGCCAAACTCTTGATACTTTCACACTTCTTTTCCTGATACTCCGCGATCTTGCTGGCCAGCACCAGAAATCCCGCCACAGTTTCCTGAAAAAATGTTTCCAGTTCCTCCCAGGTATAGCGCTCCTCGAACTGACGGATATCGAAAGTACCCAATTGGACGTAGGTCAGCTGCACGCCGATTTCCTTCAGCTTACGATCTTTTGCGATGATGTAGGCGTACATCTTCCCTTGGGCCCAATGCTTCACATCCGGCTGTACTAGTTCCAGATCGATGCCTGTGGACTTGATCTCATCGATAACTGGCCCGGCATTCGTCTCAAACAGACCGTCGATCCTACCGCCGATATCCAGCGCCACCGCATCATAACTGATCTGGCAATGCACCGGGACCTCGGCCTGGTATTGCTTATATTCCTTAGCAAAACGCTTCTGGATTCTCTGGTGGGCCTTGGTTCCGTCCACGGCCCGTGACGCCCCTAGTGATAACGCTCGGATATCCCCGGAACGGTATACGTATTCGATTATGTCCCTAACGGATATCTTAAGATCCATTTGCTTCCCTTCCCTATTGACGCATTAGTCTATTATACCCAATAAGTGTCCGCAAAATTGAATACGGCGCCTGATACGGGCCAGATCTTCTAGCCCCCTCACGCGCCGAGTATATCAGTTAATGCTATTTCTTCTTCCAATCCTTACCGTTCTTTGGTGGTTTCCCACCGGCTTTTACATCTTTCTTGGCCTGATAGGTTTCCCCGTTATAGGTCACGATGTCGCCCTTTTTATATCCATCCCCGTCTGGATCCCATTCAGAGTAGGCGTCTTCATCGTCTCCGGAATCCTCCGGATCTTCTGGATCGCCCGATGGATCTTCATTACCGGCCTGAGCCTCAAAAGAATATCCGTCTCCCTCGGCGTAGCGGATGATCCAGCGATCGTCCTGCTCGTGCCAATAGGGATCCTCGAAAACTTCAAGACTCTGGAAATCCACCAATGAAGACAGCTCCACCATGGAAGCGGTGAACGTTTCTGTGTTCTGCTCTTCCCCTGTATCGAAGGTGTGTTGCTGGTTCAACAGGAAATAGGTCATTTCCGCCTGCTGTAGCAGCTCTACTGTCCGTAAGTCGGCTGGCAGGAACTGCTTCTGCCTCAGCTCAGCATATCTGGGTATGCCTACGGCCAATACCACGGCTAGCAATACCATGACCACCACCAGCTCTATCAATGTGAATCCGTGTCTTTTGCCCTTCACTGCCTGCCTCCCATACTATTCTGAAGTGTATCAGAAACAGCCGGTCCGGACAATCACAGGGAAGTAAGGATGGAGACTTCCATGCAATCCGGGTTGAAATAGACCTCACAATAGCAGATGGCATGGTCATCAATATCATGATAGACCTCCTCCCAGTCCTGGATAATGTTCGAATCGACACCGAAGCGTTCGGCGATATTCGGCCGTTCGCTGGCATTGATCCAGGATATGAAGTAAGCCAGGTCCTTGTTGCAATAATGGGCTGCAAAATCTTTCACTGAAAATTCTTTGCTGGATTCAGGTTCCCGCAGAAAATATTTCTTAGGAATCTCTTCTGTGGCAATCACGAAAAGCTCATCGTCCAGATAGTATTCCCAGTCCCATCGGTAGACTTCCTCACCTTCAGCAGACGGCATTCTCTTGACCATCTTTTCCGAAGCGGTAGTCAGGATATAGGGGCCACTCTTGATGCTCAAGGTCTTCTCCGGATCCTCCAGAAGGGCTCGGAAATCCGAATCGTAATCGATACGATAAGGAACCTTCAACACCGCAGGATGAGCGAAATTACCCTTGCCATGCCGTTTGCTCACCACACCCTCGAGAATCAAGTCATGCATTGCTTCTCGTACGGTGGACCGGCTGACACCCAACTGTTTGGTCAGGTCCTCCTCCGACGGCAAACGGTTTTCCCCCGGCTTCATGGTGCCGATCTGTTGCACCAATACATCTCTGACCTGTTGGTAAAGCGGTTTGGCTTTCTTAAGTTTCATCATCCCTATGTCCTCATATCTCTTTCTTTGGATCAGTGTTGGTTTCCATTATAACCAATCCATCCCCAAAAACAAAGTAATACGAAAAGGGAGGGTTAGCCCTTTTCGTATTGGGAAGGTATTAAGAGCCCAATGGGCAACTCATCTAGATAGATTTAACCTGTGCATTGAATGATGACAGGTCGCAAAAGGTGCTTCCCTTAGTCACCAGGTCGGTGATGATCTCACCGGTTACCGCGGTCATGATGACACAGCTCTTGAACCCGGCGGCCACCAGCAACCCCTCTGGTCCAACCTGGCCTAACACCGGTTCCATGGTATCCGTATAGGGCGATACCGTGGTCCAGGCTCGAAGCAGGTTTACATCCTTCAAGGCTGGGAAATATTTGCTAAGTGCATCTTTGCTCTTGAGGAAATGGTCGTAGGATGTCAGGCTCGATGCCTCATCCGGAGCCACATTCCCCGGTTTGCTGGTCTCACCAATCAGCAGGTTACCGGAATGTGTCTGTCCCATGCACAAAGACATACCCACACCGTCCATGCCGTGCGCCTCAGTGAAGAAGGAGGCTGATGAATAGTAATTATTCAAGAAGGGCTTCAGCTTCTCGCTGACGAATCCTTCGGCCCGGACATATTCGATGGGGACCAGGATACCGGCCGTTTTGCAAAGTTCTTTGGTCCAGGCGCCAGCGGCCACGATGACCTGCTCGGCATGGATGATCTCCCCGTCTGAAAGAACCACGCCCTTCACTTTGCCACCCTCCATGTAGAGTTCCTTTACGCCTGTTTGCTCCCGTACAGTAAGGCCAAGCTTCTTGCCTTTTCTA
>DAOUPV010000006.1 GCA_030625965.1 Clostridia bacterium | reverse complement strand
CTATGTTATGGCAGACATCGCAGGTTTCGGGGCCATGGAAGCGGCCCAGGACACAGGAATGATGATTATCGGAACCAATACTGACCAGAATGAATTGGCACCGGATACGATCGTGACCAGCACTACTGTGGATTACCCGCTGGCCTTCTCATTGGTGGCTCAGGAAGTCAAGGATGGAAGCTGGGAAGTCAGCTCCAAGCTGTATGGCTTTGCTGACACTGTACTTGACCTCGCACCATACCACGGATTTGAGGATAAAATCAGCGCTGAAGACAAGGCTACTATTGATGCGGTGAAATCCGATATCATCAGCGGAAAGATCGATGTGCAGCAGGTGATGTTGGATCTGGGCTTGCAGTAAGGAATGTCGGTGCATCTTAAATGCTTTTTGAGCATCATGATGTATCCGAAAAAGAAAGAAACATCTAGATGAAAATACTGTAATGGTAAAAACCCTTATGGTGGGCATCCTCAGCGGAGTTGTCCATCAAAAGGGTTTTTTTGTTGGAATAGAGAACGTTCTATGCGAGCTGAAGTACAGAACTATATGCAATTGGAAGGGGATTATAGTGTATAATAGTCATAATATACTATCCTGGTTGCATGATGGTGTTCAAAGAGCATGTAGAACCCTTACCCTGATTTCTGGTAGATAGAACAATATATTATTGGAGTATGATGATACGGCAATGGTAAAAGATTCAGCTGAACGTTATTCCTATTTCACTCATGAACGTGATGTGGAACTGATGCGCAAATGCAACGAGGTGGCCATTCGCTCCATCGATAGTGGCAGCATGCCGTTCGGGGCCATCCTGGTCGATGACAAGGGACAGGTTCTCATGGAGCAGACCAATGATCAGGCTCATATCAGGGACTGTACCGCCCATGCCGAGACCGCACTGGCCAGAAAAGCTTCAGGCATCTATGAACCGGAATTCTTGTGGAACTGCAGTCTGTACACCACGGTTGAGCCGTGTGTCATGTGCACGGGAGCAATCTACTAGGGAAACATAGGACGAATCGTCTACGGAATCGAAGAGACCCTGTTATTGGAAATGACCGCTGATGACGAGAGAAATCCGACATTCAACATCCCATGCCGTACTATCGTTATGGGAGGCCAAAAGGATATGGTGGTCGTAGGTCCGATCGACGAAGTAGCTGACGAGATACTGGAAGGTCATAAAAGATTCTGGTAACTTCTTGTCCTAAAACGTAGAGTATTCTGTGAATTACAATTGAATACTTAGACACTGAAGTAATTGGATTTAAGCCGCCCTATTAGGAATGAAGAGTGCGATTTAATGACAGATTAAGGAGATTTTTGGGATGTTAAGAGTGAATAGGTTTTTCTATGTATTTTTGACGATATTGATGGCAAGCGCGATATTAGTGACAGGATGTGCCCCGGGAGCTGTCTCGAAAGAAGCTGAAGTCTCCTCTGAAATGGATGCTTCTGAAGAACTGACGGTAGAGCAAGAGTTCAAAGTCGGTCTGCTGATGAGTGGCTCGATCAATGACCAAGGATGGAATGCAACCGCCTACAACGGACTGATGAAGATTGAAGCGGAGCTGGGAGCAACTGTGGCCTATTCAGAAAGTGTACAACAATCGGATAATGAAGAGGTATTCAGATCCTATGCATCACAAGGATTCGATTTAGTAATCGGCCATGGATTCAAGTTTCTTGATGCGGCAAGAACTGTATCTAAAGATTTTCCGGACACGACGTTCATATGCAGCAGTTGCGAAGTTGATGAGCCACCCAATATGGGTTCTGTGACCGATGATGGTTTGATGAAAGGTTTCCTAGCGGGTATAGTGGCGGCAACCTTGACTGAGACAGACCATGTTGCTTACCTGGGTGGTTTGGAAATACCGCCCATCATACTAGCCGGTACAGGTTTTGAAGCTGGTGCCAGATACATCAATCCTGACTTGGAGATTACATCTGTGTATACTGGAAGTTTCGCCGATGCCGGTAAGGCAAAAGAAATTACCTACTCGTTGATTGATGAGAATATAGATATCATATATATTATGGCGGATGTCTCCGGATTAGGGGCAATAGAAGCGGCACAGGATTCTGATGCGCTGATTATCGGTACGAACAGTGACCAAAACGTATTGGCACCGGATACGATCGTGACCAGCACTACTGTTAACTATCCGTTGGCATTCATGTTGGTAGCGCAAGACGTCAAAAACGGTATCTGGGAGGCCGGCACCAAGAAGTATGGGCTGGTTGAGGGAGTAGTGGATCTGGCTCCATATCATGGATTCGAGAATAAGCTGAGCGATGAGGAAAAAGCGGCTATTGAGACTGTTAAAGCTGATATCATCAGCGGGGCTTTGGATGTCAATCAGGTGATGCTGGAGTTAGGCCTAGAATAGAGGATGAAGGGTGGAAACGCCCAAACCACAGCGCAGTGAAGCAACTAAAATGAAAGCAGCTGACAGCATTAAAAAAACCGGAATGATCCGGTTTTTTTAATGCTGTCAAATTGTATTCTAAACGGCCAATCAATATTCCAATACTCTCGGTAACGTTTTGGCCTCTGCAATCCATTCGGAAATCATATCCAAAGTAGGCAGTCGACGTACCAAGGCTTTTTTCTCATTGAGCTCTTCCATTTTGGCCGTCAAGTTCTCAGCATTTCTATGAGCAAGTTCGGGAACGGTATCTACACCTGATGCTTCAAGCAACTCGGCATACTCACCTCCGATGCCTTTGATGCGCATAAGATCGGCGTGGTTGACCCATGTAAGAATCAGCTTGTCGGAAAGTCCGCTTTCCTCAGCCAGTTTTTTGCGACCGGACTTTGTTTTACCAGAATCCAGTAGTTTATCAATTGAAGTTACACTAATAGCTTTTAGAGCTTCTTCGTATTTTGGACCAATTCCTTCAATGAGAGTCAGTTTTGACATTGTAAATCTCCTTTCGCCAATCATTGCATCATGCACCAGGTAAATCTTCTAGTAAAATAATATCAAATAAACATTAAATATAAAAATCCTTGGCATTTGATTGGCGAAAAAGGGTTGAACAAATGGAAGAGGTAAGTTTGATGTTCATGCCGGGACTACGCCAAGTGATGATGGCTTAAGTTGTGTAGACTGAAGCCATGTCACAGAGAGGCTTTTAGGTAGAATGATGGTAGTCCGACGAAGTGGAAGCTATATCTTCTTGTATCCAAGATCCAACTAATCTAAGCAAATACTGGGTCTTGCAACAAAGGTTTAGGCAGCACTTGTGAAGAATCTAGTTCTATACAGGAAAAGGGGGTTGATTGCATCGTCTGATCATTCTATCGGATTTTGCTAATTATGGACCGGAATAAGCATAAAATATTCCTTTGATAGGGAAAACAATTCAGGCAAAGTTTTCGTTTGCTTGAAGGAAAAGGAATAGTATTAGCGAATATAATATATAGTGTAGATGTCTGACAAGTTGGACAAACCAACTGGTCAATACGCTATGTTGCATATTTTTGCAGTAAACAAAATGGGAGGAAGACATGAAAGAAATGAAAAAGTATCTCGTTGTTTTACTAGTACTAGCCATGGTATTTTCCATGATCGGCTGTAACGGCGCTGAGGAAGAGCCTGTTGAAGAGCCCGGTGATGAGCCTGCTGTGGAAGAACCCGGTGATGAGCCTGCTGATGAGCCTGCTGATGAAATGGTTAAGGTCGGCATGATCTATATCGGACCTCCGGGAGATGCTGGTTGGACTTATGCACACGATCAAGGCAGACAGTATCTGGAAGACCAGATGCCCAATGTAGAAGTAATTTACGTTGAGTCTGTAGCTGAATCCTCTGACTCTGAACGGGTTATGACTGAATTGGTAGAGCAGGGATGTTCCGTAGTATTCGCCACAAGTTTCGGATATATGGACTTCATGCTGAATGTAGCCAATAAATATCCTGATGTTACGTTCTACCATTGCTCAGGCTACAAGACAGCAGCCAACATGAGCACTTACTTCGGTAGAATTTATCAAGCCAGATATCTCACAGGTCTTGTAGCAGGAGCGATGACTGAAGCCAATGAAATCGGCTACATCGCTGCTCACCCAATCCCCGAGGTTATCCGTGGAATCAACGCTTTCACCATTGGTGTACGTGATGCCAATCCGGATGCGAATGTGAATGTAGTTTGGACCAATACCTGGTACGATCCTGCAAAAGAAAAAGACGCCGCACAAGGTTCTTTGGACGCCGGTGTTGACGTGATTGCCCAGCACCAGGATACTCCTGGCCCGCAACAGGCAGCTCAAGATGCAGGTGCATTTGCTATCGGTTACAACACAGATATGAGTACCTTCGCTCCTGATGCCAACCTGACTTCAGCAGTCTGGAATTGGGGCCCCTATTATGTGTCTGCAGTACAAGCAGCGCTTGATGGATCCTATGCAGAAGGCCAATACTGGGGCGGCATGGAAGATGGCATTGTGGACTTAGCTCCGATGAACGCTATCGTTCCGGCTGATGTTCTGGCTGATGTTGATGCCAAGAAAGCTGTAATTATGGATGGTTCTTTCCATGTATTCGCTGGTCCTTTGAATGACCAAGACGGTAACGAGATGGTTGCAGACGGTGAAATGATGGATGATGGAGCACTGCTATCCATGATGTGGTTTGTAGAAGGTGTAAATGGGGTAATTCCTCAATAAGTAATGGAAACCCACTGGAGGCTGGCATTAGCCAGCCTCTATTTTTAAAAGGAGGGGTGTTATGTCGCAATTGGCTGTAAAAATGGTGGATATACGCAAAACATTTCCAGGAGTAGTCGCCAATGATCAGGTCAATCTGGAAATCTACCGGGGAGAGATACACGCTCTGTTGGGAGAAAACGGAGCAGGGAAAAGTACACTGATGAATATCCTGACCGGCTTATACCAACAGGAAAAAGGGAATGTATTTATCAATGGTGAGGTGCGCGATTTCAAATCGCCGAAGGATGCCATTGAATCAGGCATCGGTATGGTTCACCAGAATTTCCGTCTGGTAAAACCGTTTACTGTTACTGAGAATGTAATGTTGGGACAGAAGAAGTCTGCCATTCTCAAAATGGACGAGACAGAAAAGAAAATTGAAGCCATTTCGGAGAAATTCGGACTGGAAGTTCATCCCAACTCGAAAATATGGCAGTTATCTGTCGGTGAACAACAGCGTGTTGAGATCATCAAGATGCTCTATAAAGGGACAGATATCCTCATTTTGGACGAACCTACGGCCGTACTGACGCCGCAGGAGGTTAATGATTTATTCGGTATCTTACGAGGAATGGCTGATGATGGAAAAGCCATTGTATTCATAACACACAAAATGCATGAAGTGATGGATTTCGCAGACCGCATCACAGTATTGCGTAATGGGCTAAGCATCAATACCTTGATGAAAACGGAGACGAGCGCAGCAGAACTCGGTAAGCTCATGGTGGGCAAAGAGTTCGTAACCGGTCGGAAAAACACTACGAATACTTGTGGTGAGAAATCCTTACATATCAAGGGTGTCTCAGCATTGAACGATAAGGGGTTGCCTGCTTTGACAGAATTTTCCTTACATGTCTGTAGCGGAGAAATCGTGGGAATCGCTGGAGTTGCGGGTAACGGACAACGTGAGCTCTCTGAAGTCATCACTGGTCTCAGACCGATCACCGGTGGTTCCATTGAACTGGACGGTGAAGATCTGGCGAAAAAGTCTATTCAGGAAATCATTGACCAAGGTGTAGCATTCATCCCGGAAGACCGTCATGGAATGGGTCTTGCCGCCAATCTCACGGTTATTGACAATGCTTTGCTCAAAGAATATCGCTCCAACAAGTACGGGTCTGTGCTCCTGAACCAAAAGGCCTTGCGGGAGAAAGCTCAATGCCTGGTGGATGATTTTGATGTCAAGATTCCCAACATCGACTGCCCAGTGAAACTGATGTCAGGTGGTAACCTGCAGAAGTTATTGCTGGCTAGAGAAACTAGCATCGATCCCAAGCTCGTGGTTGCTGTTTATCCCATCCGCGGACTGGACATCGGGGCTACGGATTTCGTACATGATGTACTCATCGAGCAAAAGAATTCCGGCGCCGCCGTTCTCTTGATTTCTGAGGATTTAGACGAAATCTACAAGATGGCCGACCGTATTGCAGTCATGTATGAAGGTAAATTGATGGGCGAATTGCCTGTTGAGCAAGCGGACATCGGCGAGATTGGTATGATGATGGCTGGTGCAACCAGGAAGGAGGAAGCGTAGATGACAGACAAGAAAGAAGCTAAAACAAAATTTGTGATGGAAAAACGACTTCAGATCCCGGCATGGATCAATATCGTCGTTCCCATAATCTCTGTGTTTCTCGCCTTGGTCTTCAGCGGAATCTTTCTTAAACTGACAGGTCAGAATCCCATGGAGGTTTATGCGGTCATGTACCGAAGTGCATTCGGTAGTGCCTATGGATTCTCCGAAACATGGGTGAAAGCCATACCGCTGATGTTGTGTAGTTTCGGTGTGGCCATGGCCTTCAAAATGGTTATCTGGAACATCGGTGCTGAAGGACAACTGCTGCTAGGAGCCTTGGCGGCGACTGGCATGGCCTTGGCTTTCCCTGATATGCCACGCGTGTTGCTGATTATCGTCATGATGTTGGCGGCTATGCTGGTAGGCGGACTGTGGGCGCTTATCCCCGGTATCGCAAAAGCACAATGGAACGTAAATGAAGTAATCACTTCGTTGCTTCTGAATTATGTAGCCATCAATGTGCTCGACTACTTCGTCTATGGACCTTGGAAAGATAAGGCTGGATTTGGATTTCCACAGACAGCTACTTTCTCTGCCAATGCCTGGTTGCCGACCTACGGAACGACTAGGGTTCACCTGGGATTGGTTATCGCACTGCTGATTGCAGTTGTGCTGTTCATCGTCTTGAACCGTACCCGTTGGGGATATGAAGTGAAGATCATTGGCGAGAGCCGTAATGTTGCCCGCTATGCCGGTATGAACATCAAGAAGAACATCATCCTAGTGATGTTGGTTTCCGGAGCTCTGGCAGGTTTGGGCGGTATGATGGAAGTCTCCGGTGTTGTACATAAACTGGATCCACATTTGTCCATAGGACTCGGTTACTCCGCTATTATCGTTGCCTGGTTGTCAAGACTCAATCCTTTCGTGATTGTTTTGGTTTCCATGCTGTTTGGTGGCCTGATCAATGGTGGTTTTTCCATCCAGATGTACGGAATACCGGCGGCTACAGCAACCATGCTTCAAGGTGCAATATTGTTCTTCGTGCTGGGTGGGGATGTTATGGCCCGCTACCGCATTAAGATTATCAAGTAAGGGAGGAAATTATGACTTTAGAATTGTTAATTGCCATATTGGCAGCTGCGATTTCCACTGGTACTCCCATACTTTTCGTAGCGCTGGGTGAAATCATTGCAGAAAAATCTGGCGTGCAGAATTTGGGACTGGAGGGCATGATGCTGGTCGGAGCAGTTACCGGTTTCATCGTAGGCTTTTCCACACTGAACCTGTTTGCTGCCATTATTGCGGCAGCCATAGGCGGTGGCTTATTGGCCGCGTTACACAGTTTTATCACCATCAATCTGAAAGCCAACCAAGTAGTTAGTGGTTTGGCGTTGACCATCTTTGGTACCGGACTATCCGGTTACCTGGGAAAACCTTATGTCGGTATGCCGGCACCGGTAACCTTTGGTCGTATACCCATACCATTGTTATCTGAGATTCCCATTGTAGGTACGATATTCTTCAATCACAACATCCTGGTATATTTTTCATACCTGCTGGTGTTCCTGCTATGGTTCTTCGTATACAGGACCAACTTCGGATTGAATCTGCGGGCGACTGGTGAAAATCCAGGAGCAGCGGACTCTCTAGGCGTCAACGTGTTCAGATTACGCTACGCATACACAATCTTCGGTGGTATGCTTGCTGGTATCGGTGGAGCGTACCTGTCCTTGGCCTCGGCCCCAAGCTGGGTTGAGAATATGTCAGGAGGACGTGGTTGGATCGCCATCGCTTTGGTTATCTTCGCTGTTTGGAATCCATCCAGAGCTATTCTGGGTGCCTACCTCTTCGGTGGTGTGGAAGCATTGGGATACAGGCTTCAGGCTGTTGGGGTGACCGTATCACCTTTCATCCTGAACATGATGCCGTATCTGCTGACCATAGGGGTGCTTATTCTTGTGACCATCAGTAGCCAGAGTAGCCATGTGGGTGAACCGGAATCATTGGGTAAGCCCTATGACCGGGAAGAGCGATGAGTTGATGAGGATCTGAAGGTCTCCTGTGCCGAGCTCTTTTCGCTTAGCCATGTGGTTGAACCAACATAGCATGATTTTAAGATAGGCGATTCTTTCGCCTATCTTTTTTTAGTTTCAGACTGAATCAAGCGTGCAGCGTGTAGTGCGACAACAGGGACTGATGGTGAAAAAGCGAAGCTGGAAGGAGTAGAAGAGATATACGCGTAGATCCACATGGAGGGAGTAGTAAGTGCTGAGAAGAATGATAACGACGGTTTTTTTTAGCAGGGATGTAAGAATAAGGATAGAATAAGGTATAATAAGAGTATATTAAATGACAAAGGAGATGCCAATGAGTCAAGAAATGAAATACATCCCAACGCCTCACATAGAAGCAGAAATGGGGGAGATCGCCAAGACTGTCCTGATGCCGGGAGATCCTTTGCGAGCCAAATATATCGCAGATAACTTTCTACAGGACGTTGTGCAGTTCAACCGGGTGCGCAATATGTTTGGTTTCACTGGAACCTATAAGGGAAAGAAAGTATCTGTTATGGGGTCTGGAATGGGAATGCCGTCGATTGGCATCTATTCCTATGAACTGTTCAAGTACTATGGGGTGGACACCATCATTCGTGTCGGTTCCTGCGGTGCCTATTCCAATGATTTGAAAGTATTCGATACCGTCATAGTACGTGCTGCCTACAGTGATTCTACCTATGCCAAAGTGCAGAGCGGCTATGAAGATCAGCTCATATTCCCCTCCCAGAAAATCAATGGGATAATCGAGCAGGTGGCCTCAGAGCAGAGTATTGAAGTGAAGGAAATAAATATCAATTCTTCCGATGTATTCTACGTGGAAAACAGCGATGAGCTGGTTGCTAGGATGTTAGATATGAAGATCAAGGCAGTTGAGATGGAAGCGTTCGCTTTGTTCGCCAACAGCAATCTTTTGGGCAAAAATTCAGCCTGCATCCTGACGGTTTCAGACTCCTTCACCAGTGGAGAGGCGACAACTGCGGAGCAACGTGAGAATGCCTTTACAAACATGATGAAACTTGGCCTGGAGACGGCGTTCAAGCTGTAGTAAAGGAGGCAGACATGAAAAAATTAGTATTTATAGTCTTTTCAGCCATAGTGGTGGCTGGTGCCTGGTTCTATTCAGATTTGTGGCTCACATACCAGGCAGAGCAAGAGCAGATGGATCTGCTGCAGCAAGACATCCTGGATCTGGAAGAGGAACATAATGAAGTATTGGTCCAACTGGTTGAGGAGGAAGCCAAAACTGTGCAGTTGCGGGAGGATATCGTTTCGTTGAAAGCTGAACTTGCTGAGGCCTTGAAACCAGAATTTATCACCCTGGTCCATAAGGATTCGGATGCTAGCCGACGCTTTATAAATGTAGAAACGGATTTCTGGTTCCTGCCGGGAGAGGATCAAGCCAGTATGGGTACCATAGATGCCGGTACCTTGGTACGGGTCATCCAAGAAACCCATAGCAACATGACCGGTAAGGACTATCTCTACGTAGAGATTGTAAATTATGCCGAGCCGGAAAATACCAGAGGGTACATTAAGAAGGAGAGTGCTGTGTACTTCACCCCGGATCTGGAGAACCAGGTCATTAACCCGCTGACTTTACCTGCGGGTAGTGTGATATATAAAAGCACGCTAGAAGGTGAACAAGAGACCGTACTGGAAGAGGACATGACCGTTTTCAAAGTGGGTGTGGAAAACGGTATGGCTATCTTGGGATCATTCGGGGGCCAGTCGATACGTACGGAGGAGAGCAACATCCTGTATCCCCAATCCAGTATCGAGTAAGGCTAGAAGTGTAAATAGAAATGACAAAGTGGAGGCCATGGGCCTCCACTTTCATTTCTGTACTATATTTATTTCTTCTCGATAAAATCGTAGTCCGTCAGCTGGTAGACATAATAGTTCAGCCAGTTGGAAAACAATAGGTGTGCGTGTCCTTTCCAGCTCATGCGAATCGGATGATCGGGATCGTCATCCTCGAAATAGCTGGAAGGTACGTCGATGTTCATACCTTTGTCCCGGTCGCGGAAAAACTCACGGGCCAGCGTATCCCTGTCGTATTCTGGATGACCAGTTACAAAGAAATGCTTTCTGGCTTTGTCGGCAACGATATATAGACCTGCATCTTTTGAAGTAGCCAAGATATCTAAGTCTTCGTGATTTTGTATGTCCTCCGTATTTACTTCCGTGTGTCTGGAATGTGGTGCATGGAATCTGTCGTCGAATCCTCGGAACAAAGGCTCATTGGTCACGTGGATCTTATGTTCAAAAACACCGAAGAGCTTTTCATCCAGTCCGTGCTTGTCAATGCCATACCGTGCGTAGAGACCCGCTTGGGCTGCCCAACAGATATACATGGTTGAGAAGACATTGGTCTCAGCCCATTCCATGATGTCACGGAACTCATTCCAGTAGGTTACTGCTTCGAATGGAAGCGTCTCGACCGGTGCCCCAGTGACAATCATGGCGTCGTAACGATGTGTTTTGACATCCTCTAGCGTATGATAAAAGGCGTTCAGATGATCCCTGCTTGTATTCTTCGATGCATGTGTGGCCATGTGCAGCAGTGTGATTTCCACCTGCAGTGTTGTATTGCCCAAAAGGCGTAGCAGTTGGGCTTCCGTGACTTCTTTTAGAGGCATTAGATTGACGATCAGAATATGCAAAGGACGAATATCCTGGTGCAGTGCACGCTCACGGTTCATAACAAATATGTTTTCACTTCTGAGAATCTGGTTGGCAGGTAGATGTTTTGGGATTACTACTGGTGACATGAGTCTACCTCACATTTCTTAAGCGCCTGATCGAAATCTTCTTTCAAATCATCAATATCCTCTATACCGACAGACACACGGATCATATCCGGCTGAACGCCGGCTTGAATCTGTTCCTCTTCGTTCAGTTGCCTGTGCGTTGTGCTGGCCGGATGGGTCACGATGGTTCTCGTATCGCCCAGGTTAGCGACCAGGTTGGCCAGTTCAACATGATTGATAAAGGATTTTCCAGCCTCGCTGCCACCTTTCACACCGAAAGCGAGCATGCCAGACGCGCCCATTGGCAGGTAGCGTTTAGTGCGGTCATAATCAGGACTGCTTTCGAGTCCGGGGTACAGAACATAGCTAACATTGGGATGGCCTTCCAAGAACTTGGCCAGTTCTAGTGCATTTTCACTATGCTTCTTGATGCGAAGAGGGAGTGTCTCCAAACCCATGGCCAGAATCCAGGCATTGAAAGGACTCAAGGAAGATCCCACGTCTCTGAGAACACCTACTCTGGCTTTAACGATATAGGCGGCTTCCTTGAAAGAATCCCAATAGCTGATTCCATGATAGCTGGGATCTGGCGCTGTAAGCTTCTCGAACTTGCCATTATCCCAGGGGAAGTTACCCAAATCGACGATGACACCACCAAGCGCGTTTCCATGACCACCGAGATATTTGGTGGCCGAGTAGACTACGATATTGACACCCTGGTCTTTGGCGCGGAATAGCGCCGGTGTAGCGAAGGTGTTGTCAAGAACGAAGGGAACGCCGGCAGAATTGGCTGCTTTGGCTATTTTTTCCACATCCAGTACGTTCATCCTGGGATTGCCTATGGTTTCTGCGTAGATGGCTTTGGTGTTGGGGCGAACCAGTCCTAAGATTTGGTCAAGGGGTAGCTCCGGATCGATGAAGTCCACCGCAATACCATATTTCTTGAATGTATGGGTCAGTAAGCTGTGAGTACCACCGTAGAGGGTGCTCATCGCCAGTATATGATCGCCGTTTTCTGCGATATTAGTAAGGGCTATGGTAATTGCCGCCTGACCGCTGGACGTGGCCAGTGCTCCAATACCACCATCCAGTAGGTTTACTCTTTCAGCAAAAGCATCCATGGTAGGATTATTAATTCTGGTATAGATGTTGCCGGAAACCTTTAAGTCGAATAGATCTGCGGCATGATCCGCATCATCGAAGTGGAAGGCGGTTGAAGGATGGATCGGCATGTTGGCTGCACCTGTACCATCCGGAGTGTATCCGCCTCGAACTGCAAGTGTTGCCAGCTTGTAATCGTTTTTCATCGTGAACCTCCTCACTTAATTTTAATACCCTACTAAAGAAGTAGGCATTTAGCACATAATACCAGTATTGGACCTGCTTGTAAAGGAAGAATAACCCAGAAGGAAAATTAATCAGAAGGATAGAAACCCTGAGATTTCAATTTCCTATTAAATGTACTTTTTGGCATTGGTATTTTCGCCTAGGGGCTGTATACTGTTGATAATATAAGTATGAATTAACAGACGAAGAGCGTATAGGAAAGGGAGTATTATGGAAGAGTTGAAGCAAAAAATCATTAATGAAGGACAAGTGATTGGCACGGAGATCCTGAAGGTGGACTGTTTTCTTAATCACCAGCTGGATGTGGCCTTTTTAGATAGAGTAGCCAAGGAGTTCTACGAACGTTACAAATCACAAAGAATAGATAAAATTCTGACAGTCGAGGTGTCCGGAATCGCCATTGCGGTACTGACCGCCATGTATTTTGGTGTTCCCGTATTGTTTGCTAAGAAATTGCAGTCAAAAACCTTGAATGAAGAGATGTATGAAGCACAAGTACACTCTTTTACCAAGAAGATAGATTACAACATCCGTGTCGCAAAGAAATTCCTGAACGAAGAAGATCATGTGTTGATTATCGATGACTTTCTGGCCAAAGGCCAGGCTGCACTGGGACTGGCGGAAATTTGCGACCAGGCCGGAGCAACCGTGGAAGGGATCGGCATCGTGATTGAGAAAGACTTCCAGGAAGGCGGCAGTATTTTGAGAGATAGCGGATATCGGGTAGATTCTCTGGCGCGCATTGTTGAGATGAATGAAGAAGAAATCATATTCGGAGAGGAATAGAGATGTATAATAAGATTCTTTTGTCCGTAGATGACTCAGAGTATGCTAGGAAAGCGGCTGAGAAGACGTTAAAACTGGCCGAGTTGAACAATGCTGAAATCCATGTTGTCAATGTTGTGGTTCCCATAGGAGGGGTCGCTCACTATGAGCGTATCTTTACCATGGTACCTCAGGCCAACGAAGTATATGACGATATCGGCAGAGCGGTATTGGAGGACATGAAGGAAATATTCGGTGATTACGACCGGGTGGATTATATATTACTACATGGGGATCCGGCAACGGAAATTATAGAGTGTGCCAAGAACGGGTATGATCTGCTGGTCCTTGGTGCGCACGGCAGCAGCCACAGGGGACTCTTTTCCATGGGCAGCGTGGCCTCAAAAGTGATTTACCATACGGATATTTCCGTGTTGGTTGTGAAATAAGGGGAGTCATCCTCTTATTTTTTTTTGACGATTTTTACTGATTGGCTTATAATGTAGTCGTATATACAAGTTAACGGAAGGGGTGATCTGCATGGCAGCAATGTTTATAGGCGTAGGGTTTGTCATATACTTGTCTCAAGTCGCAACTATATTTGTGGAGATCCTCAATATGAGACTTGCAATTGTAGGTGATGAACGTCTCTGATCATAAAATTGAAAGGAGACGAAAATGAAAACAATTATCAGTTTGGATATAGGAACGACGGTAGTGAAAACCGTGGTTTTTTCGCTGTTCGGAAAAGAACTGGCGGTATATGAGCAACCACTTTCCCTGATTCATCCGCAAGAAGGTCATGTGGAGCAAGATCCCAAGGAACTCCTCCAGGCTTGCGACCAAGTGTTGCTGCAGGCAATCATGAGTCAGGATGCTACAGGGGTTTTGGCAATAAGCATTTCAGCCCAGGGTGGGAGCCTGGTACCAGCGGATGCAGAAGGTGTCCCCACGGGGAATGTAGTTACCTGGATGGATACCAGAGCCAGCCAAATCGTGGATAAGTGGGAACAAGATGGTGTTTCAAGTAGATTGAGACGCGAATGTGGCTGGGCGCCGCAACCAGGTCTGCCGCTATCCCTGATCTTCTGGTACAAGCAGTATGGTAAGGATCTGTTTGAGAAAACCGAGCGCTGGATGAGCGTAAACGATTTCGTAGTACATCATCTAACCGGGGATTGTATCACCAATCTTTCTTGCGCTGCAGAGATGATGCTTGTTGATCTGGAGACAGACAACTGGAGTGAGCGAATTAGCAGTTGGGCGGGAATCAAGCGTGATTTATTATCAGAAATCCGTGATTCCGCAAGCATAGCAGGATATCTCACCAGTGAGCTGAAGGCAAAGCTGGGATTAGACAGGGAGCTTCCGGTGGTTAACGGAGGCCAGGACCATAGCTGTGAGGCCTTGGCGCTGGGTGTCCGTGAAAAGGGGACCGGCATGCTGGCCTGTGGTACGGCTTGGGTGCTCAATGTAGCCATGCAGGACAAGGATATGAATTTAGTACCAGCAACCATGG
The DNA here is from genome assembly GCA_030625965.1 of Clostridia bacterium. GTDB lineage: Bacteria > Bacillota > TC1 > TC1 > UBA5767 > UBA5767. Next base: position 49,440 of record DAOUPV010000006.1, on the reverse strand, counting down.
ATTTGAATTACCATGTGATACCCGACTTCTATATTGCTTCAGAGTTCTTGGGTGGGTACGGGAAACAGATTGAGTGGTGGGTCTCCGACGTAGCCTCTGGGCTAGCATCTGAGGTTGACCGGGATGGCCTATATAAGGCCTTCAACAGCCGGCTTGAGGGGACAGTGCTGGGTTCTTCCGGAGCGCTCTATGATGCCCAGCGTGGAAGATTCCTGGATGTGGGACCCGGACAGGATATCGGGGATCTGTCCCGGGCACTATTGGAAGGGTTGACGTACCAGGTTCATCGGTCTGTCGACAGGCTCAAGGGAATGGGTGTTGATCTGAAGGAGCTCTGGCTTATTGGCGGTGCTAGCCGCAACGTACTACTACCACAGATGATTGCAGATGGACTTGGCCTGGAAGTACGCATGACTTCCTATTCACATGGACCGGCTTTGGGTGCTGCCATGCTGGCTATGATGGCGTTAGGTGAGGTAGAAAATCTGGGAGAGGCCAGAGAACGTTTCTCTCTTGAGGAAAGAGCGCTGAAGCCAGAAGCGGGCAAGCATGAATCGTATATGAGTTTATTTAGAAGATATGAGGAGAAAAATAGATATGAGTGATGTAAGCAGAAGAATGAATAGAATTTTCAAGAATGGCAAATCCTTTGTAGTGGCCTGCGACCATGGTATGATCAGCGGTCCCATAAAAGGTGTCAAGGACATGGGGTGGTGTTTGGATCAGGTTATCGCCGGTGGTGCGGATGGTATTATGGCGACCTATGGAACAGCCGTCCGATTTCCGGAAAAACTGGCAAAAGTTGGGCTAGTGCTGCGAATCGACGGAACTTCGAGCGTGCTGGCACCTACACCTGGAGCAGGTTCTGAATGGTACTCGATTGAAGATGCATTGCGAGTCGGCGCTGAAGCATTGTGCGTGACCTCGTTTACGGCAACAGAATATGAGGAAGATCATCTGAAGGCCTTGGCGCACATCATTCGTAAAGGTCATGAATGGGGAATCCCGGTCATGGCAGAAATGATGCCGGGTGGTTTTGATGCCGGCCCTGAAAAGAGAACGCTTCACCACATGAAGACGACGGCGCGAGTAGCGGCGGAATTGGGTGCAGACTGGGTAAAAATTCCTTATTGTGAGGATTTCCAGGAAGTCATAGACAGCTGCTATGTACCGGTAGTGGTTTTGGGCGGTACGAACAATCCGGATAAACTGGCTGTACTGCGCATGATTGAACAAGGAATGAAAGCGGGCGGTAGTGGCGCCACGGTAGGAAGAAACGTCTGGCAGGCAGATTCGCCTGAAGCCATGACCAAGGCTATTCGTCATATTGTGCATGAGGACTGGACCGCGGAGCAGGCTATGGAATTGTTAAATGATTAAGGTGCTGCCGCGAATAAAAGGTGTTATCCTGGATATCGACGGTACGCTGTTCAAGGGTAAGGATCCCTTGGTAGACCTCCAGGCCCTGTTCAGCCTTTTCGAAAAGAAGCATTGGGGATTTGTGGTGGCCACCAACAATACCAAGTCCGCGAAGGAATACCAGAAACGGTTTTTGGAGCAAGGGATTCATGTGGAGGCAGAGCATATTTTGACCTGCGCTGAAGCAACTGCTGAATATTTGGCGAAGAACCATCCGAAAAGACACACCGTCTACGTGATAGGCAAAGAGGCCCTGAAAGAGGAGATACGGATCAGGGGCTTCGAGGTGCTAACCGGGCGGGAGAAACAAGCAGACATCGTTGTTGTCGGTGGCGACTTCGACCTGACCTATGAGAAACTTAAAAACGCTATTTTGCATATACAGGATGGTGCCAGGCTAATCGGTACCAATCCGGACATCCTGATTCCAACGGAGGAGGGGTTGTTGCCGGAAGCCGGTACGACCCTGGCGGCCATAGAGGCTGCCACAGGCATGCATCCGATAATCATCGGGAAGCCTGAACCGATCTTGTTTCAGATGGCAGTGGAGAAGATGGGGCTGTTGCCAGAACAGGTGCTTATGGTCGGCGATCGTCTGGATACGGACATCAAGGGTGCCAGACAGGCAGGGATATATTCTGTGCTGGTGGAAACGGGTGTGGACACCAGGCAGAGTGTGGAGGCCAAGGGAATCCATCCGGATTTCATAGTTCCGGACATGCAATATTTCATGAGGATTGTAGATGAGGGCATATAGCCCTCATTTTTTGTGGCACAATGCTCGTATTTATGGTAAAATAGAACCGGTTCCAAAAACATGAAAGGTGTGAGACATATTGAACAAGAAGGTAACCATCAATGATGTGGCCCGCAAAGCCGGGGTAGCCAAATCGACGGTATCAAGGACCTTCACGGAAGGCGAGTCGGTTTCCACGGCCACAAAGGAAAAAGTATTGCGCGTGGCAGAAGAATTGGGATACGAACCCAATCCTCTGGCGAAGGCGCTTTCGGTCTCATCTACTAAAACCATTGCCATCGTGGTTCCGAACACCGAATCTATACATATCAGTCAGGTCACCAGGGGCGTAATCAGCACTCTAAGCAAATACGGATATTCGGTAGTCACCGTGGATTCTTCAGAGAACTTCGGTCCACAGTCACATGTACATAAGCCGTTGTCCAACCAACTGGTGGATGGCATCATCAATTGTTACAATTCGGCAACCGAAGAGATTGAGATGCTCAGCAGCAAGAAACCCGTGGTTTGCGTCGGAGACCGACCAGAGGGATATCGTGCGGATTATGTCGGCGCCGACTATGCACAAGGGTATCGCTTGCTTAGTGAATATATCAAGAATCTGGGTATGACTGATCTGTGCCTTGTCAACGGTCAAGAGGATGAAAATGCTAGGCGGATGTCCAGCTTATTCCAAGAGACCGCCCGGTCTACCGGACTCAATCTAGATGATGAAGATATCTTCTATGCCAACTGGACACCGAATTCCGGCTACCAGGCCATGCAGGATATCCTAAAAAGGGAAAAGGCGAACCCACAAGTCGTGGTCTGCGTTTCGGACATGGTTGCTTTCGGTGCCATCAAGGCGGCCAGCAACAACGGATTGCGTGTTCCAGAAGATATTGCGATCTGCGGCATGGATGATTCGATGATCAGTAAATATACCATTCCTTCACTGACCACGCTGAAATTTTCACCTTTCAGACTTGGGAAGAAGGCAGCGGAAATGATTCTTGACCGTCTGGAAAACGGCGGGGAACTCAAAGAACTGATATTGGCAGTTGATGTAGCGAAAAGGAACTCTATCATCCATGAAGAGGAACCTTTTGATTATAGTAAGGGGGAAGAAAAATGAGTAAAAAATTCTTTATGCCGACCAGAGTACATCATGGTCTCGGAAGTCTTAGTGAACTGAACAATCTATTCGGTGAAAACGACAAGGTCTTCATCGTGACGGACAAGGTCTTGGTTAGCATCGGTATCGCTAAAAAAGTTATGGACATCCTTGAGGCGAACAAGGTCAAGTACACTGTATTTGATGATGTTCCAGTGAACCCGCACGAAGAGGCAGTTGAGAAAGCCCTGGTTCTGGCCAAAAAGAACGAGTGCAACGCAGTCATCGCATTGGGTGGTGGTTCTCCGCTAGACGTAGGTAAGATGGTCGCATTCCTTATGACCAACTCCGGCACCCTGGAAGAGTACCAGTGGGACAACAAAGCTACAGAAGCGCCTATGGCTAAATTGGTCAACATCCCGACAACTGCAGGAACAGGTAGCGAAGTGACTGCTACAGCTGTTATTATCAGCCGTAACACCAAGAAGGGTATTAAACGAGACGATCTGTTTGCCTTTGCTGCCATCATTGATCCGTCTCTGATGGTGACCATGCCGCCGCACATCACCTCCACAACCGGTATCGATGCTTTTACCCATGCCTATGAAGCGTTTGTGGGCCTAGGCTCCAATCCAGTGACAGATGCCTGGGCTGTAGAAGCCATGCAACTGCTGGTAGAGTTTCTGCCCAGAGCTTTCGTGAACGGTCAAGACATCGAAGCGAGAGAAAATGTAGCATTGGCAGCCGTATTGGCAGGCGTAGCCATGGATCAGGCCGGACTTGGATTCATCCACAGCTGTTCCGGTCCAGTAGCCAGCTATTACAATGTGCCTCACGGTCTTTCTAACGCTGTATTTCTACCCTATGCGCTGCGGTTCAACATGCTGGCCAAATTAGACAAGCATGTAGCGATAGCAGAGATGTTTGGTATGGATACGACCGGTCTCAGTAAAAGAGAAGCTGCTGAACTGGCCATCGATGCAGTATGCTTGTTCTTAAGTGATCTGAACATCCCGGAAGGTTTGTTTGACTACTTTGAAAAGGAAGAGGACATTCCTGTATTTGCACAGGCTGCCTGCGATATGTTCCTGATGCGGAACAATCCCAGAAAACCCAGACCAGAGGAATTGATTCCTATATTTGAAGCAATTTTGAAGGAGTAGACTATGTCAAGAATCAAGGATTTACGTTCTTTCATGGAAGTCATGGAAGAGAATAAGCAGCTGGCCCGCATCAAAAAGGAAGTTACGTTGAATCATGAAATCGGCAACGTGATCCGAGCCTGCGAGAATGAAAATACGGGTGCGCCCTATTTTGAGAACATTGAGGAATCCTCTTTTACCCTGATTGGAGCCGTATTGTCCAGCATGGACCGTATCGCGCTGGCAATGGAATGTACCAAGGAAGAAATCATCGAGAAGCTGATGTATGCCTTGGAAAACCCGATTGAACCGGTTAAGGTTGAAGACGGTCCCTGTCATGAAAATGTGATTACCGGAGATGACGTAAATTTGGATATTCTCCCCATCCCAATCCATGCACCTAAGGATGGCGGACCATTCATCACTGGTGGTGTGATCGTGTCCAAGGAGTTGAACGGTACCAAGCAGAACCTTTCCTTCCAGAGAATGCAGAAAAAAGGCAAAAACAAGCTGGGTATCATGATCAACGAGTGGCGCCATCTGAAAGAATTCTATGATGCAGCTGAGAGTGAAGGCAAAGCTCTCCCGATTTCCATCGTCATCGGCGCCGACCCCATGGTATACATGGGTGGTGGATTGCGCTATGACGGAGACGAATTAGAAGTGGTGGGAGCTATCCGCGGCGAACCGGTTGAAGTAGTGAAATCGATTACCAACGACATCTACGTTCCTGCAACTGCTGAAATCGTTGTTGAGGCTGAAATCCTTCCGGATATCCGTGAAAAGGAAGGCCCCTTGGGCGAATTCACAGGCCACTATAGTGAACCGTGGTTATCCCCGGTGCTGAAAGTTACTGCCATCACTCATAGAAACGGCGCTATTTACCAGACCATCGCTGGCGCCGGTATGGAACATGTCAACCTGGGTGGTGTAGTACCCAGAGAACCTTTGGTGATGAAGAATTGCAAATATGTATCCGATGGTGTTAAGGACGTGCATTTGGCACCATACGGTAGCGGATTCCTAGCATTGGTCAAGATGAAAAAATCCAATCCGGGAGAGCCGAAGAACGTGGCCATGGCTGCTATGATCAGCTATGTGAACATCAAGAACGTAATCGTTGTGGATGAGGATATCGACATCTACAACCCAGCCGACATCCTCTGGGCGATGAGCAACAGGGTAGTACCGGAAAAAGATATCTTCTACGTTCCCAACTCTCAGGGACACGAATTGGATCCCACTTCAGACAGCCGTGGTGTCCAAACCAAGATGGGTATCGATGCCACTTTGAATGAGGACAGCAAGGGTATGGAACGCGTTGTATACGATTCCGTAGACCTGACACAGTATTTCTAAAAAAGATGAGGGCCTAATGTAGGGTAATACTACAAAAGGCCCTTTTTTTGGTTATAATGGAGGAAAAGGAGAACGATATGAAGTATTTTTTGACCTTCGACGGGGCGCCACATCCTCCGCATACTGAGTGTATTCTGGACGTGCTTTCTAAGGAAAATATACATGCTACATTCTTTCTCGAGGGTCATCGGATCAGGGGAAACGAGGAATTGATTGGCCGCATCATCGAGGAGGGGCATGGACTGGGAAACCATACCTATTCCCATGATGTGTTGACCGAATTAGAAGCGGATGAAGCCGTTCGTGATGTGGAGCGCTGCAATCTGGAAATCCTAAGAGCTTGCGGGAAAAAAACCAGGGCTTTCAGACCGCCTTGGGGAAAGATTTCGACTGAAGTGTCGGAAGAACTAGCTAGCCGCGGATATGTAATGTGCTGCTGGAACGTCTCCGTTAAGGATTTTGAAGCACCGTCGGCTGAAGTTCTGGCCAATCGATTGTGTGACTGCCGTGCTGATTACGTTGTGGCCGTATTGCACGACCATGTACCAATTGTACCGGAAGCATTGGAGCTGGCCATCCCGAGGCTCAAAGAGGCCGGGGCCAGTTTTGAGAGAATCGAAGATTACTTGCCCTAGATGAATTGCAGAGGGGGAAACAACTATGCTTTACAGCTTGAGAGATTCGATGAGATTGAGCGTACTTTATTGTACTTCCGAAATTGAAGGGTCTTGGACGGAAAAAATCCTATACAAGAGTCTGTTTGCCAAAGCAGTCGACACGTCTGTTCGAATGCAGATATCCCTTTTGGAAAACCCAGCGACTGTCATCGATTATTTTGACACACTGGAAAAACTGTTTACCGCGAAGAAATATAATGAGGAACAGATAAAGCAATATAAGGACAAACTAGTTCAAGTTCTTACCGATGCTAAGACGGACGAGGATCTGGAACAACGAGTGGAATCGGAGATCATATTGTGTGGAGAACATGATATTCAGATTCTGCAGCTGGAAGATCCGAATTATCCCATGAAGGCCAGACAAATCGAGTCACCAGCTCCTACGTTGTTTTGCAAAGGGATACTACCAAATTTCAAGGACCTGGAACAATCAGTCGCCGTAATCGGGATGCATAAACCAGATGCTGATATGGCACCACAGATGGCCCAGTATGTGGCCTTGGTGTTGAAAGATAAGGGATGGTGGAACATCTCCGGTCTCTCGGCAGGTTGTGATACCCATGCCCATATCGCCTCGTTGGAACATGGCGGGAAAACGGGGGCTGTCGTTCCATATGGATTGGCCACATCCGTTCATCCGCTGGAGAATACATTGCTGGCCGATGCCATTGTGGACCGGGGTGGATTTTTGCTTTCGGAGACGATTCCGTCAATGGAGGCGAACCATATCAGCATCGTTTTACGAAACCGCATTCAGAGTGCCATCACTACTGCGCTCTTTGTCTTGGAGACGGATTTGATCAGCAACACACTGATTACGGTCGATCATAGTCTGAAGAACAAGAAAACCATATTTGTTTTCGATCCGGCGGGCTCTCCACTGGAAAAAACGACAACTGTTTCAGGGAACGAGCTGCTTCTGTCCCTGAAATCCAATGAAGGAGCGAACAGTGCCTTTTCCTATGATACCTATAGGGATTCGCATATCATCGGTGTTACTGACGGAGAGGTATTTCAGAACTGGTTGGATTATATGAATGGCGATAGCGATAGCATGCTGTGTTGAGGGGGATGAGTATGAATATCAGACAGAATTGGTGGTTTGACGTCGTAACAGGTTTTATGGTGCTGGCATTGGGTTGGTATTGTTTCACCCGCCCGGAAATGGCTATCCTGACACTAGGTAAGATCTTCGGATTGTACTTGCTGATTTTCGGGGCTGTGTATGCCTGGGGGGCTTTCGGAGAAAGAAAGATTGATAAATACTGGTATCTTCCGCTAGGCGAAGGATTCTTATACATCCTATTGGCCATAATCATTTTAGTGAATCCGGCATCGGTGCTGTTGCTGAACAGCATACTGGGAATCTGGTTGTTGTCTGTGGGAACATTTAGGTTCCTGTCCAACCGTTTTCACAGAGCGTTATCGGTACATACTTTAACTGGGAATATTTTGTTGATGCTTTTTGGTCTGTTTCTGCTCTTTTATCCCAAGGTAATAGCGGGACTGACAGTCATGTTGCTGGGAATCATATTGATTATCCTGGGTGGTATCATGATCGCCAACGGCATCAGTGTGTGGAAAATACATAAAGGATTATATTAAAGGAGAAGAGATGACACGAAAGACACTAATTCAAAACGTACATTTATTTGAGCGTGAAGGGCTATACGACGTGCAACTTGGTAGTGGCCTGATTGAGAAAATTGTTCCGTTTGGTGGTATGAAGGATTCGGATCAACAGATGCGTTGCATTGACGGTGAGGAGGGCTTCCTGTCCGCTGGTTTCGTTGACCTGCATATGCATTTGGAGAAAACGCACACTATTGGGGACAACGAGTATCCGGGATTGCTAGATGCAATTATGGGATTCCGTCAATATGTTGAAGAACACATCAGCGTGGAAGACGTTGAACGCCGGATAGAAAAGACCCTGGATACCTTGATCTGCCATGGGACTACATCCCTTCGCACGCATATTTCCGTCGATGAGACACTGGGTACAATGCCGACAGAGGTCATGTTGAGAATCAAGGAGAAGTATCGCGACAAGCTGGATATCCAGATCATAGCTATGCTTTCCGCTTTGACCTTCTCCGATGAGGCCTATGCCTATTTCGACAAATCGGGGACGATGGGCATCGACGGTTTCGGATCGGCACCCTCTGTGTGCGACGAACCTAAGAAAATCATCGACAAGATGTTCGATTTGGCGGAAAAGCATGGGAAATTTGTGGACATCCATGCCGATGAACACGATCAGCCCAATGTAGAAACCATCGACTATTTTGCCGACCAGATTATCGCTAGAGGCATGGTGGGGCGCTGTAGCGCCGGCCATCTCTGCGCTTTATCTGCAGTAGATGAACAAAAGGCTGAAGAAACCATAGGGAAAATCCTGGCTTCGGAGATGCACGTGATTACACTGCCATCCTGCAACCTTTATCTGATGGGCAGAGATGACAAGGGCACCATACGGCGGGGAACGACCAGAGTAAAGCAGCTATACCAGGCTGGGGTCAACATTTCCTTGGCTTCGGACAATATACGCGATCCGTTCCGTCCTTTCGGCAACGGTGACATGTTGGAGGAGACTCTGCTAACTGCCCAGGTAGCTCAGATGGGTACCTATTCCGATCTCAGGTCTGTTTACCGTATGGCGACTATGAATCCCGCCAAGGCCATGGGTATGGAGAAATACGGCACAGTGGAAGGGGCCCCAGCGGACTTGGTGCTTCTGGAGGCGCCTTCCGCGGAAGAGGCCATTCTGAGTCAGAGCAACAAAAGATATGTGTTCAAGAGAGGCCGGATTGTCTGCGAAAACAGACGCTCTACCAAAATGATTGAGGAGGATTAGGATGCAAAAAGTCGTTGATGCCAGAGGGTTGTCATGTCCCATGCCGGTCGTGGCCACCAAGAAAGCGTTGGAAGCATTAAAGGAAGGTGAGCTGGAAGTGTTGGTGGACAACGAGGTCGCAAGAGACAATGTAATCCGTTACGCCAGTTCCTCAGGATACAAGGCTAAAAGTGAGAGGAAATCCGCTGGATATGCTGTCAGTATCACCAAGAAAATGAATGTGACTACCAATGGGGCTCAGGGACTGTTTGCTCAGAATCAGAAAAAACCTGTGGTCTTTCTGATCAAGAGCAAGCTTTTCGGTGATGGGGATCCCGAGCTGGGACGTATTTTGATGCGTTCGTTCCTGTTTACGTTGCAGGAAAGTGATAATCCCATCAAAGCTATCATCTTCATGAACAGCGCCGTCCATCTGACACTGGCTGATTCCGAGGTGCTGGGTACCTTGTCCAACCTGGAGAAGAGCGGCACTGAGATCCTAAGTTGTGGTACCTGCCTGGATTTCTATGGCATCAAGGACCGATTGGCCATCGGCAGCATTACCAACATGTACACGGCTGTTGACCATCTGACCAGACAGGGTGTCAAGACCATCACTATCTAACGTCAAATCAAAATGAAATTACCGAAAGGATTCCTTGTTTAGCAGGGAATCTTTTCTACAGAAAGAATAAGGATAGTGTTTGACAGAAGGTTTATTTTATCGTACAATAAAAGCGAACAAATGTTCTGAGGAGGCAAACATGGCAGGAAAAGACAAGGCATTAGAGATCGCGTTAACACAAATCAAGAAACAGTATGGAAACGGTTCAATCATGAAGTTGGGCGAAGGCCCTCTCAATAAGGAGATTGACTCCATTCCGACAGGTGCTCTATCCTTGGATATAGCGCTTGGCATAGGGGGACTGCCCAAAGGCCGGATCATGGAGCTCTACGGACCGGAATCATCGGGTAAGACGACGGTTGCACTGCATGTGATAGCGGAAGCCCAGAAATTGGGGGGCACCGCAGCCTTCATCGACGCAGAACACGCCTTGGATCCCGGATATGCGGCGAATCTGGGGGTAGATATACAGAATTTGCTGGTATCCCAACCAGATACAGGAGAACAGGGCTTGGAAATCGCAGAAGCATTGATTCGTAGCGGAGCTGTAGAGATCATTGTCGTGGATTCTGTAGCTGCTCTTGTTCCTCGGGCGGAAATCGAAGGCGAGATGGGTGACTCATTCGTGGGTCTGCATGCTAGACTGATGTCCCAAGCTATGCGAAAGATTGCCGGTGCTGTAAGTAAATCCAATTGCCTGATTATCTTTATAAACCAGTTGCGGGAGAAAGTAGGCGTAATGTTCGGAAGTCCGGAAGTCACTACAGGCGGACGGGCGTTAAAATTCTATTCGTCCATACGTCTTGACGTGCGTAGGATCGAGACTTTGAAAAAAGGCCAGGATATGATCGGTTCAAGAACCAGGGCCAAGGTGGTGAAAAACAAAGTGGCGCCACCGTTCAAACTTGCTGAGTTCGATATTATGTACGGAACGGGCATTTCACGAGAAGGTTGTATTGTGGATCTGGGATCGGAAATGGGCATCATCCAGAAGAGCGGCGCTTGGTATTCTTACCAGGAAGAGCGCCTGGGACAGGGCCGGGAGAATGTGAAGCTGTTTATGGCCGAAAATCCAGATATGGCCGCGGAGATAGAACGAAAAATCCGCATTGAAACGGGTATAATTAAAGATGAACCAAAACTGGAAGAAACAGAAGCAAAACAAGCAAAAGAAGCAAAGTAGCGTCAGTTCCCTGCATAAAGCGGTTAGCTTGCTTGCCCGCAGAAGCTATGGGATTCAAGAGATGCGCCGTAAATTAGTGAGTGCTTCTTACGAATCTGAGGAAATCGATGAAACTCTGGCGCGTTTGGTCGAGATGGGATATCTCGACGATCAGGCATATGCGCGAGCCTATATTCGTGATCAAATGCATCTGCGCAGAAAAGGGCCGAACATGATTCGGGCTGAATTGATCGGCAAAAAGGTAGCTTATGAGACCATCAACCAAGTGCTCTCCGAGCAATACACTGAGACCTTGCAGTGGGAGAATGTGACTGCATTGATTGATAAATGGAGGCGTAGCAGTGCAGATTATACTGAGCAGCAGCTGATACGGAAACTAATCCAGAAGGGGTATGCCCCTGCGCTGGCCATGAGGGCTTTGAATGAACTGCCTGACGAGCAAGGTTTCCTTGACACCCCTTGAACCTTTCCTTATAATATAGAAAGGACATAAAGGTTATTTCCAAGTGGGTTTGCGATATATTGCACGTTTCTTTCGACGTAGAATACATATATTAGGGCGCTTTACGCCCCAAGCCAATTTGTGAATAAACCGAGCCGTTGCTCGGTTTTTCTTTTTTAGAAATCTGTTCTTTAAACAAAAAAATAGGAGGGATGGATATGACCCCAGTAACTTATGCAATTATAGGCGCTACTGCTGTAGTGGCTATAATAATCGGATACATGATCAGGAAATATCTTGCAGAAGGCAAGCTGAAGAACGCCGAAACATTGGCAACAGATATGTTAAATACTGCGAGCAAGGATGCAGAGGCAAAAAAACGTGAAGCTGTGTTGGAGGCGAAAGAAGAAGTACATTCCATGCGGCAGGAATTAGATCGGGAGATGAAATCTCGCCGCGGCGAGCTGGCCCAGCAGGAAAAGAGGCTGGTTCAGAAAGAAGAAAATCTAGACAAGAAACAAGGCGGTATCGAAAAGAAAGAAGAAAAAATCCAACGTCGAATGGATGAAATCGATAACATTCGACGCAAGACAGATGAAGCGCATGACAAACAAATTGTTGAATTGGAGAGAATATCCAGTCTGTCATTTGAAGAAGCGCGAACCATGCTTCTGCAGAATGTGGAAGACGAGATCCGGCATGAAACTGCCATGATGATCAAGGAAATTGAAATGCAGGCCAAGATGGATGCAGACAAGAAGGCTAGGAACATTATCACCTTGGCAATACAGAGATGTGCTGCAGACCATGTAGCGGAAACCACGGTATCTGTAGTCAACCTGCCTAACGATGAGATGAAAGGCCGTATCATTGGTCGTGAGGGAAGAAATATCCGGGCTATGGAAACATTGACCGGTATCGATTTGATAATCGACGATACGCCTGAGGCAGTCGTTTTGTCAGGTTTCGATCCAGTACGTCGTGAAATCGCACGTCTGACGCTAGAGAAACTGATTGCTGACGGTAGAATTCATCCTGGTCGTATCGAGGAAATGTACGAAAAGGCCAAGAAAGAAGTGGAAGAAGGAATCCGTGAAGAAGGGGAGCAAGCAACCTTTGACACTGGAGTTACCGGTATCCACCCAGAGCTGATCCGTCTACTGGGACGTCTGAAGTATCGTACCAGTTATGGCCAGAATGTATTGAAGCATTCCATTGAGGTTGCATTGGTAGCATCCAACATGGCACTGGAACTTGGTGCGGATCCTCAACTTGCGAAACGGGCCGGCCTGCTTCACGATATTGGTAAAGCAGTCGACCACGAGATTGAAGGAACTCACGTAGACATCGGTGTGGATCTGGCTAGAAAATACAAGGAATCACCAGAAGTGATCCACTGTATTGCAGCCCACCATGGAGATACCGAGCCACAGACGGTTGAGGCATTCTTGGTACAGGCGGCTGATTCCATATCGGCGGCAAGACCAGGTGCAAGGCGCGAAACACTGGAGACATATATCAAGCGACTCAAGAAACTGGAAGAGATAGCCGAAGCCAACGATGGAGTGGAGAAATCCTTCGCCATTCAGGCAGGACGTGAAGTAAGGATTATGGTTAAACCTGAGAAGATTGATGATGCTGGATCCGTGCAACTTTCACGGAAAATTGTCAAGCAGATCGAATCGGAGATGGATTATCCAGGACAGATCAAAGTGGTTGTCATCCGAGAGACTAGGGCAGTGGATTATGCGAAATAAAAGATAAAAGGCGGTTAACCGCCTTTTTTTCTCTTTTGGAGGAATTATGGAAGTTTTGTTTATAGGGGACATCGTGGGTAGGGTAGGTCGTTCAGCGGTCAAGGACTATCTGGCCCGTCATAAAGAGCGATACGATATCGTCATTGCCAATGGGGAAAATGCCGCCGGCGGTAGAGGTATAACCAAGGATACGGCAGCGGAATTGTTTTATGCCGGTATCGATGTCCTGACCATGGGAAACCATGTTTGGGATAAAATGGAAGCAAAGGCTCTTATCAAGGTGGAAAGCAGGATCGTGCGTCCTGCCAACTATCCTGAAGGTTTGCCAGGAAAGGGACTTTCTTTCTTTCCGACCAAGGCTGGTAAGGAAATTGCGGTCGTGAACCTGTCGGGTAGGGCTTTTCTTGACAACCTGGACTGCCCATTCCGCATGGGCAAACAACTGCTGAAGAAAGCGCAGGATCGTACACCATTTGTTTTCGTGGATTTTCATGCTGAGGCTACCTCTGAGAAGTTGGCTTTCCGCTCTTATGTGGATGGTATGGCCAGTGTAATAGCCGGTACGCATACCCATGTTCAGACCAACGATGATGAGATCAGTGAGAGTGGTATGGGATATATCAGCGATGTGGGAATGAGCGGTCCTATTGATTCAATTATCGGGATGAAAAAGGAAGAGTGCATTGAGCGATTCCTATATGGAATTCCAGTAAGACTGCAGACGGCAACCGGGCGGGCCCGGGTCTGTGGAATCCGGTTCACTCTGGACAATAAAGGGAAATGTACGAATATTGAGAAGATACGCGAAATTATATAGATATAAATATTGCGTTTGAAAAGCATAATATTTCCTTTTTGGCTTTTCGCGTGGTATCATATGTTATATAAAAGATAACCATTTCCTGCTAGAGATGGTGCTGTGATATTTAAACCGACACTATGACCTTGGGAATTCGGAGTTTTGCTATCTATGTGCAGCCGTTAATCCGGAATACAGAAGTAGTAAACAGAATACCCACCTGCTGCGCAGGGTTTAAACAAGCAGTAACCACTAGTGGGATTTTTTTGTCTGTTTACACATGTATTTGAATAGGCTAAAATGGAATAGATTTAGGTTTTAAAGTATGGAGGAACGTATGCTAAGCGGAGATCAAATAAGAGAGAAATTTTTACAATACTTTGAACAGAAGGGACACAGTATCGTGGAGTCATCATCGTTGGTGCCTCATGATGACCCTACCCTGTTGTTCACCAATGCCGGTATGAACCAATTCAAGGACGTCTTTTTAGGGTTGGACAAGAGGCCGTATAGCCGGGCTACAAGCTCACAAAAGTGTGTACGGGCCGGTGGAAAACATAACGATTTGGACACCGTTGGAAAAACGGCGCGTCACAATACCTTTTTTGAAATGCTGGGTAATTTTTCCTTCGGAGACTACTTCAAGAAGGAAGCCATCGAATATGCGTGGGAATTCCTGACTGTAGTGCTGGAGATCCCCAAAGACCGTTTGTGGATCACTGTCTTCAGGGACGATGACGAAGCAGAGAGACTATGGCTTGAACACACGGATGCAGATCCCAAGAAAATCGTCAGACTGGGAGAGAAGGATAACTTCTGGTCCATGGGCGAAGTCGGCCCTTGCGGACCCTGTAGTGAAATCATATATGACCGCGGCGATTCCTATGCCTGTTCCGAAGAGCCCTGCTCCATCGGCGGTTGCGACTGCGATCGCTGGCTTGAAGTCTGGAATCTGGTATTCATGGAATTTGACCGTGATGCCCAAGGAAATATGACACCCCTGCCCAAACCGAGTATTGATACTGGAATGGGACTGGAGCGCATCACCAGCGTCATACAGCACAAGGATACCAATTACGAGGTGGATCTGATCCGCCCGTTGATTACCAAAGTAGAAGAGATTGCAGGTAAGTCATACGAGCCTGGTGAGGTTGGCTTCCCGATGCGGGTCATAGCAGACCACGCCAGAAGCTGCACCTTCCTAATCGGCGACGGCATCATGCCCAGCAACGAGGGGCGTGGATACGTTTTACGCCGGATTTTGAGACGGGCCATCCGTTTCGGCAAGGTGATTAGCATTGAGGGACTGTTCCTGAACGATATGGTGGACACTGTAGTGTCTCTGATGGGTGAGACCTATCCTCAGATTGTGGAGGATCAGGCATTTATCAAAAAAATCATACGCCTGGAGGAAGAACGATTCCAGGAAACCATTGACAGTGGCATGAAGATGGCCTCAGAAATGGTTGCAGACATCAAGAAAGAGGGTCGGACCGTTCTGGACGGGGCACTGGCTTTCCAACTCTACGATACATATGGATTCCCGTTTGACTTGGCGGAAGACATCGCCCTGGAGAACGGTTTGGAAGTGGAAAAGGATGGATTCGAGGCCGCTATGGCCGAGCAGAAAGACCGAGCCAGAAAAGCTGGTGGGACTGAAGATGCCTTTGCAACCGCTACCAAATTGGCAAGCTTGTTTAAGGAGCTACAGGCAACAGAATTTGTTGGTTACGATTCAGCCAGTTACGAGGCAAAAGTGCTTTTGCTGGCGGATGAGCAAGCTGTAAAAACAGAATCGTTGAAAGCTGGGGAGCAGGGCTATGTCGTGCTCGATTACTCCCCGTTCTACGGAGAGGCCGGCGGTCAGGTTGGCGATACGGGGGATCTGGTGCTGGAGGGAGAACTCGTTGCCGAGGTGCTGGAGACCAAGAAAGCAGTAGACGGCAGGATATATAGCCGCGTGTCTCCGAAGAAACAGCTGGAGACAGGCCAAAGCATAGTGGCCGAAGTATCTGCGAGCCGCAGGGAACGGATTGCACGCAACCACTCTGCTACCCACTTGCTTCACAGCGCACTCAAGAAGGTGCTAGGCACGCATGCAAACCAGAAAGGTTCGTTGGTGACCGCGGAGAAGTTGCGTTTCGACTTCAACCATTTTTCAGCAGTGACTGCTGAAGAGTTGGCCCTGGTGGAAACCCTGGTGAACAGAGCCATCATGCACAACGATGCCGTTGATACGCGCGTCATGCCGATTGATGAAGCAAAAGACATGGGCGCTACAGCTTTATTCGGTGAAAAGTACGGAACTAGTGTGCGTGTTGTCCGGATGGGTGAAGATAGTATGGAATTCTGCGGTGGTACCCACGTTGGACGCACCGGTAATATAGGACCACTAAAAATCATATCTGAAGCAGGAATCGGAGCCGGATTAAGACGGATTGAGGCTCTTACCGGGGAAGAAACCTTGAAGGAATACAAGAACATTGAGAACCGACTGGAGAAAGTGGCCGGAGTCCTCAAGGTTGCACCACAGGATGCAGAGACGCGTGTCAAAGCAATGTTGGATGAGCTGAGAAGCAAGGAAAACGAGCTGGCGAATCTTCATGCTAAGCTGAATGAGATCCAGTCCGGACAAATGGTTAAAGACATTCAGGATATCTCAGGTGTGAACCTTCTGGTTACTGAGGTTGAGTCCACAGATATGGATGGGCTTCGCAAAAAAGGCGATGCACTGAAACAAGAAATGGATAATGGGGTGCTTGTTTTAGGCACCAAAAGTGATGGCAAGGTCAATTTCTTGGTGATGGTTTTTGGAGAAGCTCTGGAACGTGGGCTGCATGCCGGAAAGCTGGTTAAAGAGATTGCACAACTGGCAGGTGGGGGCGGCGGAGGCAAGCCGAACATGGCACAAGCCGGCGGAAAAAAACCTGAGAAACTGAAATTCGCCCTAGAGAAAAGTAGCGAGATTGTGGAAAAACAACTCAAATCCGAATAATATATGGTAGAATAGAATGACAGATGGAGGTGTTTCTTATGCCTGAAGAATTTGAAAGCACAATGCAGTTCTCAAGCGAAGAGCTACAAGAAGAAAAGGTAAGAGAAGTCATCAAAAAGGTGTTTGAAGCTTTGGAGGAGAAAGGGTATTCCCCGGCGAACCAGCTGGTAGGGTATCTTTTATCCGGCGATCCCGCCTATATAACCAGCTACAACAACGCCAGAACTATCATCTCGACTTTAGAAAGAGATGAAATCGTAAAGGTGCTGCTGAACAGCTATTTGAGAAACAAGACAGCCTCTGAGTAAGAGGCTGTTTTTTTGGAGGAAAGATGAAAGCAATTGGACTGGACGTCGGGGACCGGCGCATAGGTGTTGCCAAGACGGATGCCCTGAACATTACAGCTCAGGGGGTTGGTGTGGTATACGTAAAATCAAAGATTGAGAAGACGTATGAACAGATCGCCCAGATTATAAAGGATGAGAATGCGGAAATGCTTGTAGTTGGTTTGCCGCGTAATATGAATGGTACGTTGGGACCACAGGCCGAAAAGGTTAAGAATTTCGTTGCTGAGCTGATGGAATACGCAGATGTGGAAACCGAGTATTTCGATGAGAGATTGACGACCGTTTCAGCGCAGCGAGCTTTATTGGAAGGTGACGTATCACGGAAAAAGCGAAAAGGCGTGGTAGACCAACTTGCTGCCGTCATTATTTTACAAAGTTGGATGGATTGGAAGAAGGGCCAGAGCCGCTAAAAGACTAGATATTAACTAGGTGTTATGGAATAATAGTACTAAGAACGGGAGGAATAGTCATGGAAGAAAGAAAGAACGGAGAAGCGGAAATCAGCGATTTGGTTGTTCTGCTTGACGAAGAAAACAATGAACATCAGTTCATCATCCAAGAAGTAGTGGAGATAGAAGGCTATAAGTATGCCGTATTGGAGCCTACCGAAGGTGACGAGGAATCAGCTGTAATATTGAAATTTGATAGGGACGAAACAGGCAACGATATCCTGATCACAATTGACGACGAAGATGAATGGGACTTGGTTGTGAATTCCATCGGGGAAATATTGGAATCCTAGGGTATTCAGGATGAGGTGCAACCATTGAAGATACTTAAAATATTAATGACATTTGTTTTGATTGGAGTCCTGGTTATTGCGGGACTGTTTTTCTATGTAAATCAGCAGTTGTCTTCCCCAGGAACTGAAGGTCCAGTGACTGTATCTGTAGAGATGGGGGAGTCACCAAGACAGGTTGCTGATAATCTGGAAGATATGAAAGTGATAAGAAATGCGGACCTTTTCTACTATTGGATGAGGTATTTTGACGATCCTGCTGCCATCAAGGCGGGAAACTATGATATCGAGCTGCCTATTGCCAAAGAAGAGCTCTTGGATATGCTGAAAAAAGGGATCATTCAGGAAGAGAGTGTCCGAATCACCATTCCGGAAGGTCTTAAAGTGGAAGAGACCATTGAGATTCTGTCCAGCCACGGTCTGGGATCAGCAGATGTATATAGGGAACTCTGTAAGCGCAACTTCGGGGAGTATGAATTTCTGCCGAATGAAGCAGTGCCAAATACGGAGTATCTGATGGAAGGGTATCTGTTCCCGGATACTTATGAATTTTTTCTGGATGCGACAGAAGAGCAAGTTCTGGATAAGTTGCTTACGAGGTTTCAGGAGATCTATTCCGAAGACTATCGGGCACGGGCTGAGGAACTGGGATATTCGGATTACCAGGTTCTGACTATGGCATCGATTGTGGAGAAAGAGGCGAAGCTGGATAGAGAGCGTGCTACCATCGCCGGAGTATTCTACAACAGATTGGAACTGGGTATGGCTTTCCAGTCTTGTGCAACAATACAATTCTTGTTCGAAGAGCCTAAAGAGCGGCTTTTCAACAAGGACCTAGAAATCGATTCCCCCTACAATACCTATCAGGTGGCCGGTTTACCACCAGGCCCCATAGCCAGTCCAGGACGTGAGTCCCTGGAAGCGGCTTTGTGGCCGGAGGAACACGATTACTTGTATTTTGTTGCCAATGACGATGGAAGTCATGATTTCAACAGGACTTTCTCCGAGCATGTGGAGGATAAGAATGACTAAGAAACGAGTGGAACTGCTTTTACCTGCCGGCAACATGGAAAAGATGAAAACAGCTTTTCTGTATGGGGCGGATGCGGTCTATTTGGGTGGTCCCTTGTTGGGATTACGGGCCAAAGCAGGTAATTTTACATTGGAGGAAATGGCGGAAGCAATCGATTACGCTCACTCCATAGAAAAGAAAGTATATATCACGACCAATATCTACGCACAGAACATGGACCTGGATGCAGCTAGGGAGTATTTTCGTTCCTTGGCCGTGATAAAACCGGATGCGCTGATTATTTCAGATCTGGGCTTGATGCGGATTGCCAAGCAGGAAGCTCCAGAAGTTCCTATACATGTCTCTACCCAAGCCAATGTCACCAATTATGAGAGCTGCCAGATGCTAGCGGATCTGGGAGCCAGTTGTGTGGTTCTGGCGCGGGAGTTGGGTTTGGATGAGATTCGGGAAACTGTAGATAAGTGTGAGCTGGATATTGAAATTTTTGTACATGGCGCCATGTGCATGTCCTACTCAGGGCGTTGCATGATGTCCATGTTCATGACCAACCGTAGCGCCAACAGAGGGGAGTGTACCCACCCTTGCCGTTGGCAGTATCATGTCGTGGAACAACAACGACCTGGTGAATTTATTCCGGTGGAGGAAGATGAACGGGGCACATATATCTTCAACTCCAAAGACCTTTGCACCATCTACGAACTGGATCAACTGATCGGTACAGGGGTTAGCAGCCTAAAGGTGGAAGGACGGATGAAGAGCGTACACTATGTTGCGACGGTATGTAAAGCTTACCGACAGGCCATCGATGCCTATTATCAGGCACCAGAAGATTTCCAGGCCAATGACCAATGGATACGCGAACTTAAGATAGTCAGCGACCGGGACTACTGTACAGGTTTCTATTTTGGCCCTCCTACAGGAGATGACCATAACTATGGGGATTATGACGTAGAGCGTACGGTCAAGTTCTGCGCCAAAGTGATCGGATACGACGAGGAAAGAATGTCGCTGGTCCTAGAGCAGAGAAACAGATTTTTTGTCGGTGACCGATTAGAGATACTAAGGATTACCGGCTTCAATACTACCTTCGAAGTGGACAGGATGTGGGATGATAAGGATCAGGAAATTGACTATTGCCCTCATCCCCGGCAGATAATCCGTGTACCCTACCGGGAGCCGCTACCTGAAGGAACATTGATACGAGTGTGCAGGGAGGACTGAATGCTAAAACGATTGATACCGGATCTGTATGTGAAAAGAATATACAATATTCCGCTGAAGTACCTGAAACAGAACAACATCAAAGGGATTGTCATTGATTTAGACAATACTATCGCACCTTGGAATTCTGATCAGATCGATAAGGAGTTTTCAAACTGGTTGCATCTGGTGAAAGACAACGAAATCCAGATTGTGCTGGTATCCAACAATACGAAAGAACGGGTTGGGGGCTTCTCACAGCTGATTGATGTACCATATATCGCCAGTGCCACCAAGCCGCTTCGAGCCGCTTTCATCCGGGCCATGGGAATGATGAAGATTCAGAAAGACCAGACTGTGGTCATCGGGGACCAGATTTTTACGGATATCCTGGGAGGAAACATGGTCGGGTTGCATACTATTTTGGTAGAGCCTATGGCATCGAAAGAGTTCATCGGGACCAAAGTATTGCGCGCCATGGAGCGGTTGGTTTTATCACATCTAAGCATGACGGAGGAAGATTATGAGGACTAAATTAGGCGTACTGGGATATCCTTTGGGACATACCTTGTCACCGGTGATGCACAATGCGGCCTTGAAAGCCATGGGTCGAGACGAGCTGGAATACGTAAAGATAGAAAAAGACTATCACGAGCTGCAAGCAGCCATTGAAGAAATAAAAAGGGATTTCATCGGTATCAACGTGACGATCCCCTACAAGGAAAAAATCATGCCATGGGTTCAGGAAGTATCCTATGAAGCACGGATTGCAGGTGCCATTAATACCATCACGATAAAAGACGGCCGAATGATCGGTACCAATACGGATGGTCTCGGGTATCTACGGAGCCTGCGTGAAAAAGATATTCAGGTCGATGGCAAGGATATTCTGATTATGGGTGCCGGTGGAGCTGCCAGAGGTGTGGCCACAGCATTGCTCGGAGCAGGAGCGAACCGCATTGATGTATGCAACCGTAAAAAGAACCGTGGTAAGTCATTGATGGATATACTCTCGGCTGTCGGTAATGCTAAGTCATCATGGATCGATTTCAAGGCACTGATGCGGACGGATATTTCCCGTTATCACCTCATCATTAACACGACACCAGTGGGTATGCATCCCAGGGGATCTGAGAAGTTACCGTTCCCCTACGAAGAATTGGAGAAACACCAAGTTTTGTCGGACCTGATTTATCGTCCTCGCCTGACTGGATTTTTACAGGAAGGAAAGGACCGTGGACTTAAGGTTGTAGACGGCTTGGATATGCTGCTCTATCAGGGTGCTGAAAGCCTTGCCATCTGGTTGGGTACTGAACCACCTATCGATGTGATGCGTGAAAGTTTATTGGAGGCGCTGCGAGGGGAATGAAGAAAAGCAATATCGTATTGATCGGATTCATGGGCACCGGAAAGAGCGCTGTAGGGCGGAGCCTTGCCAGGGAGCTAAAAATGGCCTATCTGGATATCGACCAGGAGATTGAAGAGTTGGTCGGTATGAAAATCAAGGACATTTTCAGCCTTTACGGGGAAAAGAGATTCCGTAGCGAAGAAACGCTGATGGTGAAAAAAGCGGCTTCGCGGAGTAATACAGTAATCAGCAGCGGTGGCGGCGTCGTTCTGAAAGAGGAGAACGTAGCGGCCTTAAAAGAAACCGGCATACTGATAGAAATGTATGCGGATTCCAGGATAATATTGGAGCGGGTTAAAAAGAACAGCAACAGGCCACTGGTCCAGGGTGCATCCTTGGAGGACATTGAAACGCGTTACCAGGCCAGAAGGAAATATTACGATGTAGCCGATATACGGATTGATACAGGTATACAAAATGTCGATGAGACCGTTCAGTTGGTGCGTCAGGCATTACAGGATTTGGAAGGAAGGTAAGCAATGACGTTTAGCAAACAGCAGTTGGAGCGACTCCTGGGCGTTGCCTTGGAACGTGGTGGAGATTTCGCGGAAATTTATGTAGAAAAGAAATCTGTGAATGTCTGTTCTATGGAGGAGAAAAAAGTTGAGGATGTCTCCTCAGGAACGGTAGGCGGTGTAGGTGTCAGACTGATCGCAAACGACCAGACGTACTATGCCTATACCAGTGAGTTCACTTTTGATGCTGTGGAGCATTGCGCGAAGACCGTGGCCCAGACCCAGAACCAGGAGACATCGGGTGCGGAAATCAATCTGAACAAAGCCAACCTGAATAAAAGACCAGCTTCAGTGATTGCCCCGGACAAGGTAGAGATGGATGAAAAGATCAATCTCATCAAGAAAGCTGATGCATATAGCTGGAGCAGGGATGAACGTATTGTACAGGTCAAGGTGATATATGGAGACGTGACGCAGGATGTGGAAATCGCAAACAGCGACGGAATCCATATATTGGACACTAGAATAAGAACCAAGCTGATTGTTCAGATCATCGCACAAGATGATGAAGGAAATATCCAATCCGGCTACGATGCATTGGGCGCATCTGCCGGTTTTGAATTCATGCGTTCCAATGATCCAGAGGCTGTAGCTGAACAGGCTGTCAGACGCGTCTTGCTGACGCTAACGGCTTCACCGGCCCCGGCTGGAAAAATGACGGTAGTTATGTCATCTGAAGCAGGTGGTACGATGGTCCATGAGGCATGCGGGCATGGATTGGAAGCGGATCTGGTGGAAAAAGGCCTTAGTGTGTATGGAGGTAAGATCGGAGAACAGGTGGCCAGTGCGCTGGTTACCGTCATTGATGACGGCACCATGGAGGAACGATATGGCAGTGCGGGATATGACGATGAGGGTGTACCCTGTCAGAAAAACGTACTGATTGAAAACGGGATTTTGAAAGGCTACATGAACGATAGGCTAAGTGCCAAAAAGCTAGGCGTAGAACTAAGCGGGAACGGCAGACGTGAATCTTACAAGCATAAGCCAGTGACAAGGATGACCAATACCTATATAGCACCCGGTTTGCATGATCCCGAAGAAATCATAAAAGAGGTTAAAAAAGGATTCTTCGCCAGAAAGATGGGTGGAGGACAAGTTAACACTGCGACCGGAGATTTCGTGTTCGAAGTATCCGAGGGATATCTGATCGAAGACGGAAAAATCGGCAAAGCTGTGAAGGGGGCGACCCTCACTGGCAATGGTCCAGAAGTGCTGATGAACATTGACAGGGTAGGAAACGATTTGGGATACTCCATCGGGACTTGCGGAAAAGATGGGCAGGGTGTTCCGGTAGCAGATGCCCAACCGACCATTCGTATTCCGGAATTGGTTGTCGGCGGCGTAGTCGAAGAGGAGGAATAATGCTAACTCAGGGAAAAAAGGCTTTAGCGCTGGCCAAAAGCCAGGCGGATGAAGCAGAAATATATATAAGCAGTGTAAGGGAATTGAGCATTGAGGTGCATGATGCCAAGGTGGAGACCTTGAAGGAGGCAGAATCCAGAGGTTTGGGCGTCCGTGTATTTCTTGGATCCAATCTGGGATTCTCTTTCACGTCGGACCTTAGTGAAGAATCAATTGAAAGGACAGTCGAGAAGGCTGTTAAGAATGCCCGCTATACGCAGGGAGATGAGTTCAGCGGACTACCGGATAAACCTCTCGGTGATTATCCCGCCATCCCGTATGACGAGACTATCGAGAAGACAGCCGTGGAAGAAAAAATCGCCCTAGCCCTTATCGGTGAAAAGGCAGCCAAGGAATGCGACAAGCGGATAGACAAGATCGAGGCCTGTGGTTATGAAGATGTGATTGCTACGGAAATCATACTGAGTACCAGAGACGTGGAAGTAATCAGCAAATCAAGCTATTGCGGTCTATATGTATCCCTGATTGCCAAGGAGAACGGTGATGTACAGACCGGTTTCGCCATGGATTTCAAGAGAAGCTATAATGAACTGGATGCTGAGGAATGTGGTCGCAAGGCAGCGGCTCAGGCACTGGATATGTTGGGAGCTAAGACAATATCTACAGAGCGGATTCCACTTCTTTTCGATCCGTATACATCGACCAATTTGCTGGGTGTCCTGGCATCTTCTTTCTCCGGCGAGAATGTGCTGAAGGGCAAATCCATGCTGAAGGACAGACTCGGGGACAGTGTTATGGCGACATGTATCAATATTGTCGATGATGCGACCCTGGAAGCAGGAGTCATGAGTTCCCCATCAGATGGAGAGGGAATGCCAAGTCAGCGTACAGAACTTGTACGAGAAGGCAAACTTGAGACATATCTGCATAACAGCTACACCTCCAAACGGTCGGGTACAGTGACTACCGGGAATGCATCCAGGGCCGGTTACTCAGCAGGCATCGGTGTGGGCAGCACCAACCTTTATATCGAAAAGGGGACATCCTCACCAGATGAGCTGATATCTTCCATGGAACGGGGCCTGTTGGTGACAGGGTTGCTTGGCGTACATACAGCCAATCCCATCAGCGGTGATTTCTCCATCGGGGCTACAGGTATGATGATTGAAGACGGAAAAAAATCTAGTCCGGTCCGTGGTGTAGTTATCTCCGGCAACCTGCTTACTCTATTTAAAGAGGTGGAAGCGGTAGGAAACGACTTGACTTTCTTTGCCGGAAAAGGTGCGCCAAGCATGCTGACCGGGAAAATCACTGTTAGCGGGAATTGAGGTATCAAGATGAAGATATTGATTGTGAACGGACCGAACCTTAACTGGTTGGGGAAAAGAGAACCGGACGTATATGGGGACCAGACACTGGCGGATTTAGAAGAATACCTGTCGCGTCAGGTAGTGGGACGGGATTTAGAGCTATGCTTTTTCCAAGCCAATGGAGAAGGGGATATCATAGACTTTATTCAGAAGGAAAGTGATGCTGGGGGCCTGGTTATCAACCCTGGTGCCTTCACCCATTATTCGTATGCCATCAGGGACTGTGTGTCTTCGATGGAATTTCCTTCAATCGAGGTCCATATTTCCAACGTGCACGCTCGGGAGACATTTCGCCGTGAATCTGTGATCGCCCCAGTTTGCAAGGGGCAGATCTCCGGGTTGGGATTTACCGGCTACCGGCTTGCGGTGGAGGCTTTGACTGAAGATGGAATTCAATAAGCTAGAGCGCTTCCGGCGTTTGATGAAAGATCAGGGAATCGGCGCTTCAGTCATATCCACCAAGCACAATCGCTACTATCTCAGTGGCTTTTCGGGTTCATCTGCTTTGCTCTACATTGACCAGGAAAAAGCCGTGCTCGTTACGGATTTTCGCTATATGGAGCAGGCTGCCAAGGAGGCAACGGAGTTCACCGTCATAGAGCACAAAAAGGACATCTTCCTGGAGATTTCAGCCCTGGTAGGGGAACAGGCACCAGATAGGATCGGTTTTGAAGAAGAAGACAGCTATCTCTTCTTCAGGCATCTGTCGAAAGTAGCGAAAGAGAATAACGCTGATCTAGCGGTTGTCGATCATTTGATACGGGATGTCAGAGAGGTAAAATCAGGGTCGGAAATCGCTGCCATACGTTCGGCTGCTGCTATCGGGGACAAAGGATTCCAGTTTATGCTGGATAGCATTAAACCTGGTATGAGTGAGCGACATATTGCTGTAGAATTGGAATGCTTTATGAAGCGGGAGGGCGCACAGGACGTATCTTTTGAAACAATTATCGCTTCAGGCGAACGTTCCTCTTTACCTCATGGCGTTGCATCTGATAGAATATTACATGCTGGGGACTTGGTGGTAATGGATTTCGGTTGTATTTATGACTACTATTGTTCAGATATGACCAGAACCATCGGGATTGGTTCCTTAAGCGATGAGCAGAAGGAAATCTATGGTATTGTGAAAGATGCGCAACAGAAGGCATTGGAAGCCACTAAATCCGGAATGACTGCTTCAGCACTGGATGAGATAGCCAGAAAGCATATATGCGATTTAGGCTATGGCGAGCAGTTCGGCCATTCACTGGGCCACGGTGTAGGTCTGGAGATTCATGAGGCACCGCGCATCGCTGGTAGTGATACTACATTGCTGACTCAGGATATGATCATCACCATCGAACCCGGGATATATCTGGATGGACAGTTCGGGGTGCGGATTGAAGATTTGGTTTGTGTAAAGGATCATGGCTACGAGCTGATGAATCACGCTACCAAGGAATTACAAATAATACATTTCTAGGAGGAAATTATGATTACTACGAGCGATTTTAAGACAGGCCTGACGATAGAGTGGGATGGTGGATTATACCAGATTATTGAATTCCAACATGTTAAGCCAGGTAAAGGTGCAGCCTTTGTGCGTACCAAATTAAGGAACAAGAGAACTGGTGCAGTTGTGGAGAGAACCTTCCGTACGACTGAAAAAGTGGAAAAAGCGCATATCGAGCGTTTGGAAATGCAATACCTGTATCTGGACGGGGATTTCTATGTATTTATGAACACCGAGACTTATGATCAGGTACATCTGACGGCCGCAAATCTTGGTGACGGTCTGAAATTCCTGAAAGACAACATGAATATTCATGTTCAGTTCTACAAAGATGAACCCATCGGTGTGGAATTGCCTACTACAGTTGTGCTTAAAGTAGCGGAAACAGAGCCTGGCGTTAAAGGTGATACGGCCAACAATGTGACCAAAGCTGCAACTTTGGAGACAGGCGCCTCGGTTCAAGTACCTTTGTTTGTCAATGAAGGCGATGAATTGATTATCGATACCAGAACTGGAGATTATGTATCTAGAGCATAGTGCCCGATATCAGTAAAGGAGTGAATGAAATGGTAGACAATGTCAAAGAAATCAACAGCGATGTGCATGATGTAGGAACTGTGAAAATATCCGAAGAGGTTTTAGCGGCGATTGCAAGTTTGGCTACTAAAGAAGTTGAAGGTGTGGCTGAGATTATCGGAGCGAAACAGAATTCTTTCCTAGGTGGCAAGAAGTCACTGGGTAAGGGAATCAAGATTACACTCGACAATGATGAAGCTGTCATTGAGATGTCCATTTCCGTTCGCTATGGTGAGGTGTTGGTCGATGTGGCCAAGCGCATCCAAGAGAGCGTTAAGAAATCCGTTGAGAACATGACGGACATTCCGGTAAGGGAAGTCAATGTCAATATCTCAGGGATAGATTTCCCGGAACAGAAAGAACTGGCTAAGATCGAAGAGGCGGAATAACATGATTCGAGCTGACAAAATACTGATATTGACTGGATCTCTGATAGCCATAGCAATGGCTACCTTCTTGATATTCTTTACTCTGAACGAAGCGCTGCTGACGTTCATGACAGAGCTGTTCTTCGGTGGTATTGGCAACAAGATGGTGATTGTAGCCATTTCATTGGTGATTATCATCGTCTCAATCAAGATCATCCTGGATACGACCCAGCGGGTAAGCCCATACATGGCGGCCGTTGCAGCCAAGAATGGTATAGGTCAGGTTAATATCAATATCTCGGCGTTGGAAAAGACAGCGTTGATGTTGGCGGAACAGACAGCTGGCGTCGATGATTCCCGGGTTTTTGTGGAACCGAGGAAAAAGGGTGTCAAAATCATTGTGGAGATTGAGACCCCAGCAGGAGAAAATATACAAGCGACGACCAAGAACTTGCAGACCCGCATCAAAGAGCGCTTTGAAAAAGGCATCGGCGTGTCGGTCATTGAAGTTCAAGTGCTGGTCAAATCGTTGGGGATTGTGGATACTACCATTCCCTATAGAGAGGATTAATCATTGAGAAAAGATGCAAGAATGGGCGCTTTCCAAGTGCTGTTCGGACTCGATCAAGGTAATGATGATTACGCCGAAACCATATCCATGGTAACGGAAGAGAACGGATTGCATTCTAAGGATGTGCAATATGTTAAGCAAATATTGGAGTTGTTCCTTGAACATCAAACGGAGATAGATCAACTGATTTCGGATCATTTAAACAAGCAGTGGACTTTGGATCGTCTCGGTAGTGTAGAAAGAGCGATTCTGCGTCTTGGTGTCTTAGAGATACTATACCAGGAGGATGTACCCAAGAAAGTTGCCATTAACGAAGCTATTGAATTGGCAAAACGGTTTGCGGATGTGAAATCCAAGAAGCTGGTGAACGGGATATTGGATAAGATTGGTTAGCAAGAAAGGGAACGGGGAACCGGTCCCTTTTTCTTTTTTCTAAAAATTAATGAATATCTTGGAAAAACTGACAAAATTTGTTGGTTCAAAAAAAACTGCTTATCTGATATACTATGTTACGGTGGGTTAATTTGGATTGAATGCTTACGTGGCATGCAATTTAAATAAAAAAAAGTGTTTGAATATAATCGGGGAGGTTGCAATGTACAAAATAGTTGAGAAGAGAGAATTAGCACCAACTGTTAAGCTAATGAAGATTTTGTCTCCAGAAATAGCTAAGAAAGTACAGGCGGGACAGTTTATCATCATTCGGACGGACAGTAAAGGGGAGAGAATCCCTTTGACTGTTGCGGATTTTGACAGAGAAGAAGGAACGATTACCATTATTTTCCAAGAAGTGGGTTATTCAACCAAGCAGTTGGGTAACTACAACGTGGGAGATGAAGTACTGGACTTCGTAGGACCTTTGGGTCAAGCAACAGAAATCGAAGACTATGGCACGGTCCTATGTGTAGGCGGTGGTGTGGGTGTAGCACCTGTACTTCCAATTGCTAAGGCGCTGAAAGAAGCAGGCAACAATGTTATTTCCATCATCGGCGCACGTTGCCAGGATTTGTTGATTCTGGAAGATGAGATGAGAGAAGCCAGCACTGAACTGCATATCACAACAGATGACGGATCCTGCAATTATGGTATGAAGGGTTTCGTTACTGACAAGATCAAGGAAATCCTGGACGATCCCAGCAACGATGTGAAACACATCTGGGCTATCGGTCCTGTGATCATGATGAAGTTCTGTGCAAGCCTGACCAAAAAGTATGAAGTACCGACTACCGTATCCATGAATCCGATCATGGTGGATGGAACAGGTATGTGCGGTGCATGCCGTGTAGCTGTTGGTGATAAAACCAAGTTCGCCTGTGTTGATGGTCCTGAATTTGATGGACATCAGATCGACTGGGATTTAGCTATGCGCAGAATGAATATTTTCGTAGAAAAAGAACGCTTGATTACCGAGCGTAATGCGAAGGGAGGGAACCTGTAATGGCTTTGAATTTGAATCGTGTTCCGATGCCGACTCAAGATGCCGACGTAAGGAATAAGAACTTTAAAGAGGTAGCAACTGGCTACACAGCTGCTATGGCAAAAGAAGAGGCGGATCGTTGCTTGCAATGCAAGAAACCACTTTGTGTTCCCGCTTGCCCTGTTAATATCAACATTCCAAAATTTATTGCTGAAATTGCCGAAGGCAATGTAGCAGCTGCTGGTGAAACTTTGAAAGACACCAACGCACTGCCGGCAGTATGTGGACGTGTTTGCCCCCAGGAGAGCCAATGTGAAGGCGCTTGCGTATTGAACAAAAAAGGTGCACCTGTTGCCATCGGCCGTCTGGAAAGATACGCTGCAGATCTTCAAATCGAGCGTGGTGATTTCAAAATGGGCAAGAAACCAAGTACTGGCAAGAAGGTTGCCATTCTCGGTGGTGGCCCAGCGGGTCTTACTTGTGCATCAGAGCTGGCTAAAGAAGGACATGCTGTAACGATCTATGAAGCCTTGCATTGTGCTGGCGGCGTTTTGATGTATGGTATTCCTGAGTTCCGTTTGCCCAAGGATATTGTACAAACTGAAATCAGCGCTATCGAAGAGTTGGGCGTTGAAATCAAAGTGAATAATATTGCCGGCAAAATCAATACTGTAGACGAGTTGATGAAGGAAGAAGGATTCGATGCAGTATTCATCGGAACCGGCGCAGGCCTGCCTTACTTCCTGAATATCCCGGGTGAGAACTATAACGGCGTATACTCCGCCAACGAGTTCCTGACCCGTACCAACCTGATGAAAGCTTATGACTTCCCCAATAACGTCACTCCGATCATGGTGGGTGATGCGGTTGCAGTTGTCGGCGCTGGTAACGTGGCTATGGACGCGGCCCGTACGGCTCTGCGTCTTGGTGCTAAGAAGTCTTACATCGTATACCGTAGAGCGATTGAACAGGTACCGGCCAGAAAAGAAGAGCTGGAGCATGCCATCGAAGAAGGTGTGGAATTGAAGCTTCTTACTTCTCCGACCGAAATTTTGGGCAATGAAGAAGGCTGGGTAACCGGCATGACTTGCCTGAGCTACGAATTGGGTGAACCGGATGATTCCGGCAGAAGACGCCCAGTAGTCATCGAAGGTAGTGAGCATCTGGTTGAAGTGGATACTGTGGTTATGGCTATCGGCCAAGGACCCAACCCGGTATTGCTGGAGACCATCGATGGTCTGGAACTCAACAAATGGGGCAACGTGGTTGCCGATGAATCTGGAAAAACTTCAATTGAAGGCGTTTACGCTGGCGGCGATATCGTGACTGGTGCAGCGACGGTAATCCTTGCAATGGGTGCTGGTAAAGATGCAGCCAAAGCCATGAATGAGTATTTAAGCAACAAGTAATCATAGGACCGGCAGGAATCTGCCGGTCATTTTTTTTAATGTGCATAATTTCACAGAAATAAGCCCTCTAGGCTATTGACGAACGTCCAAATATTAAATAATATTTGAATTGGATAGAAAAAGTTTAATGTATATAATTAATGGAGGTTAAAATGGCAAACATTATTGATGGTAAACTGATTGCAAAAGAGATTCGCGAAAAAGTGGCTCTGGATGTTGAGGCGTTTAAAGCGAAAGGCGTAGAGCCGAGACTGGCAGTAGTATTGGTCGGAAATGATCCCGCTTCCGTATGGTACGCTAAGTCAAAGAAGAAGGCTGCTGAAAAGGTTGGCATCCTATACGATTTCTATGAGCTGTCTAGCGAAACAGAACAAGAAGAAGTTGAGATTCTGGTGGACAGACTGAACCAGGACGAAAACGTGCACGGCATCATGATCGAGCTTCCCCTACCGGCTCAGCTCGACAAAGACAAGATTATGGGCATGGTTGATCCTTTGAAGGACGTGGATGGTGTGAATCCCATCAACCGTGGATACATCCTGCAGGGATCCGAAGGGCTGTTCCCGGCAACTCCAGAGTCCTGCATCGAGTGCGTACTGAGCACCGGCATTGACATGACTGGCAAGAAAGCTGTCATCGTTGGTCGTGGAGAGACTGTTGGTAAGCCGTTGGTATTCATGCTTCTGAAGTATAATCCTACTATCACCGTATGCCACTCCAGAACCAAAAACCTGGCTGAAGAAGTGAAATCCGCTGATGTGGTTATCGCTGCTGTAGGAAGAGCCGGATTGATTACAGGAGATATGATCAAAGAAGGCGCCATCGTAGTTGACGCTGGTGTGAATGAAGTCGAAGGCGGCGGTTATGTCGGCGACGTAGATTACGAAAGCGCTGAAAAAGTTGCAAGCCATATCTCCCCGGTACCGGGTGGTGTTGGTTCTTTGACCACTGTGCTATTGTTCAGAAACCTGATCAAAGGCATGGGATTGCAAGGAAAGTAGTCCAAGGAGGATATGATGTCTAGATATTTCGATAAACCGTTTGCACAAGTTTTAGAAGAATCAGCTTCCAACTCACCTACTCCAGGTGGTGGTAGTGTAGCCGCTATGGCGGGATGTTTTGGAGCCGCTATGGTTTCCATGGTTGCTAACCTGTCCAAAGGCGATAAGTACGCCGAGGTTCAATCTGAAATCGATGCGATTCTTGCTGAAATCTCTCAGGTCATGGTTGATCTGGAGAAACAGGTAGACGATGACATGGCCGTATTCGGAGCGTTTATGGATGCTTTGAAGATGCCTAAGACCAACGATGAAGAGAAGGCCGTACGTACTGCAGCATTGCAGGACGCATACAAGAAAGCAACGCTTTCACCTTTGGAAATCGCTGACACCTGCATAAAAGCCAACGAGATGGCTTTGCGCTTGGCGCCTATTGGCAACAAATCCGCTATTTCCGATGTAGGCGTTGGTGCTATCATCGCTGATGCATCTTTGAAAGGTGTTCTTCTGGCGGTAGATATTAACCTGCCTGGCATCAAGGATAAAGATTTTGTAAACGAAGCAGCAACAAGACGCGACGCACAGATTGAAAAATCTGAGAAGCTGATGAATGAAGCAGTAGAGATCGTTAAAGGCAGACTGTAGAAATGTTGCCCAAAAGTTATTTGGAAGTCAGCCAAGTTCTTCGCTTGATCAAAAGTGACTTGGAGGAGGATCCCAAGCTGGCCCGCTTATGGGTCAAAGGGGAGATATCTAACGCCAAAAAAGCTTATTCAGGGCATATCTATTTCACCATTAAAGACGATAAAGCAAGCTTGAGAAGTGTCATGTTCGCCAGCAATAGCGCCAAACTGACGTTTGACCTGGAGGACGGCATGGAAGTGCTGGTGCAAGGCCGCGTATCGGTTTTCGAAGCGCAGGGCAGCGTACAGCTCTATGTCAACTCAATTCTTCCACTGGGTCAGGGCGCATTGTATCTAGCGTACACCCAATTGAAAGAAAGATTGGAAGAACAAGGCTTGTTTGCTAGAAAAAGAACAATACCGATGCTGCCTGGCAGGATCGGTATTGTCACGTCTGCGACCGGGTCGGTTTTGCACGATATCCGGCATGTTGCGGGCCGTCGGAATCCCTCTGTCAGTCTGGTGTTGGCCAAAGCGTCTGTTCAAGGGAAAGACGCCCCAGGAGAGATTGTGGCAGCCATAGACATGCTGAATCGTTATGGTGAAGTGGATCTGATCATAGTTGGCCGTGGAGGGGGTTCTCTAGAGGAGTTATGGGCTTTCAATACGGAGGAAGTCGCCCGGGCCATATATGCGTCGGATATCCCGGTCATTTCCGCAGTAGGACATGAAACAGATTTTACCATCACTGATTTTGTGGCCGATTTAAGAGCGCCAACCCCTTCGGCTGCGGCTGAGGTGGCAGTGCCTGATGTGCAGTTGCAACTCAATCAGATGGAAGAACGTCTAATGCAAAGCGGGAACCAGATCGGACGAAAGCTGGAGGATTCCAAGGAAAAGTTAGAACGGCTCAGCGCAGATAGCATACTGGCCGATCCGCGACTGCTGGTTGACAAGGAAAATGAGAGACTGGATTCGATACAGGACCGGATGATCCAGAGTTTCCAGTCGGCATGCGACAAACATAAGGAACGTTTGGCGTTGATCCAGGGACGGCTTGGCGGGTTGAATCCTTTAGCCACCTTGGAACGAGGATACACAGTGGTTGAACAGCGGGACAGCGTGGTATCCCGGTATGCCGATCTGAGACAGGACGAGCCCTTTACGGTCCGTTTCCAGGACGGCGTGGTGACTGTTATGGTCAAGGAGGAAGAAGCGTGAAAAAAGAGGAAAGAACATTCGAAGAGCTTTTAGAGGAGCTTGAAGACAAGACCAAAAACCTGGAACAGGGCGCTTTGCCACTTGAGGAGGCGATAAGCACTTATGAGCAGGCTATGGTGTTGCTCTTGGATTGTCGCGGCCGTCTGGATGGTGCGGAGAAACAGCTCGTATTGTTGAAGGAAAAGAGTGGACGCTTCACGACTGAGAA
The DNA here is from genome assembly GCA_030625965.1 of Clostridia bacterium. Lineage (GTDB taxonomy): Bacteria > Bacillota > TC1 > TC1 > UBA5767 > UBA5767. The sequence goes on along the minus strand of DAOUPV010000006.1, from coordinate 15,490 downwards.
TATGGGCGGGGAAGAGGACTGATATGGATATCAGAAAGGAACTTGCCGATAGAAAAAGCTTGGTCGATTCCTGGCTGAAGGATGCCATCCCTAATGTTGATCCGTATGCCGAGATTCTCGGGAAGGCCATGGAGCATAGCCTGATGGCTGGCGGAAAGCGGCTCAGACCGATTCTGCTCTATGAGACGATGAAGATGCTGGGGGCTGATCCGGAGCAGGGTAAGAATGTGGCACTTGCTTTGGAGATGATCCATACCTTCACACTGATTCATGATGATCTGCCTTGTATGGATGATGACGATTTCAGAAGAGGCGTTCCGACTTGTCACAAAGTATTTGGTGAAGATATTGCAGTGTTGGCAGGTGATGCTCTGGTATTTGCCGCCTTCTCCCTGGTCAGCCAGGAGAATAAAACGATACCTGCGGCCACTACTGTTGCCGTGATTGGGGACATCGCGAAGGCTATCGGACCCAGAGGTGTGATTGGTGGACAGGTGGTTGATATCCTCTCAGAAGGGAAACAACCTACTGAGGATTTGCTTTCGTATATCCATAACCATAAGACAGCGGACCTGATCAGGGTATCCATCCAATGCGGCGCCAGACTGGCGAATGCCGATTCCGCAACGATGGACCTGTTGGAGAAATATGCGACCCATCTGGGACTTGCCTTCCAGATAACAGATGACATTCTGGATGTAGAAGGCGAGGAGGATGTGCTTGGCAAGCCTGTGGGATCCGATGAGGCATCAGGGAAAATGACCTATCCGGCCTTGTTGGGTATGCAGGCGGCCAAAGAACGGGCGGAGGATGAGATCGCCAATGCCGAGCTCGAACTCAGCAAACTGGTAGGATTCGATGTCAGATTTTTTGCCGGACTATGTGATTTCATCTTACGCAGAGCCTATTAACATTTGCTAACTGAGAGGTTGGTGCTGTATAATGTGGTTTGGTGGCACAGTATTCTAGTCAGGCGTATTGATTTTGAAGGCGGGCCTAAAAATCCGTCATGGGCACAGCGATGAAGTCTCTGGCACTTGCTTTCGATGCACCGCGAGGGCATATGGTGGAGGTTAAGAAGGCTGGGGCGATCCGCAAGGGCATGCGGGCGATGACCCTACCTTCGTGGAGGCCCATGCTTGTGGCTCTGGTTAACTGATCAGGGGTATGACATGGGGTAGAAACCTGCAGTTGGTAGCATAATGCTTGCTGCAGAGTAGCCTGCCTTGAGTGGTTGGAGAGGGGTCTAACAAGGTTTGCAATTGCCTACGGCCGTAGGCGCTGCAAATACGATGAAACTTCAATTGCAAAAGAGGCTAGGAATCAGCATGATCTGCTAAGGAAAACTTCTAGACTGACTGTTGACGTAGGATTAAAGTACGAGCTAAGTGGCGATCTAGTGATGATGGCGGTAACGCATCAGATTGCTCTTTAATGGGAAACCACAGCCACGGTGACGGACTGTAGAGCAAGGGGAAATCCAACTGGACCTAAGCCGTAAAGTTTACTGCGTCGACGGCCACCAATTTACTTAAAGGAAGACACATGGCTAGAGAAGCGAAAGCAAAAATTATTAGAAGAGCGATTATCGTGGGCGTTGGAGCCTTTTTTCTTGCGCTTATGGTCAGTTTTATCAGCAAGGGTGTCATGGAGAAGTTGACGTCTGTTTTGGCGGCGACTGTGATTCTTTTGCTGATTATTGTATTTGGGATACTATTCGATCTGGTCGGCACAGCAGTAACAGCAGCCGATGAGGATGTTTTTCATGCCATGGCTGCCAAAAGGGTTCCGGGTGGAGTACAAGGGGCCTATCTGGTGCGTAACGCGGATCGGGTAGCCAATATCTGTAACGATGTGGTAGGTGACGTCAGTTCAGCCATCAGTGGTGCCTTAGGCGCCGGCTTGGCGATTCTGATCGTTAGGTCAAGCTTGGACAATCTCTTTGTGGAAATCCTCATAACCAGCAGTATCGCAGGACTAACAGTGGGCGGAAAAGCCTTAGGCAAAAACTACGCCATGCATCAGGCCAACAAGATCATTCATGTTGTGGCCCGGGTCATTGCTAAATTCAGAATAGATTTAATGATAAAGAGGAAACGTTGATATGAGCATTCTGGAACAGATAGACGGACCGGAACAATTGAAGCATCTGAATATAAATCAGCTGGAAGCACTGGCAAAGGAAATCCGGGAAGAGATCATCTCTTCAGTTTCCAGAACCGGTGGACATCTGGCATCCAGTCTAGGGACAGTCGAAATCACATTGGCTTGGCATTATGTTTTTTCTTCACCGAAGGATCAGGTAATCTGGGATGTAGGACACCAGAGCTATGCCCATAAGTTGATTACCGGAAGAAAAGATAAATTCTGCACCTTACGTCAGCTGGGGGGCCTTTCAGGATTCCCCAAACGCTGTGAGTCGGAACATGATATCTTCGAGACCGGACATAGCGCCACGTCCATATCGGCGGCCATGGGCATAGCGGAAGCGTACAAGCTTAAAGGAATAGAACAAAACGTCACAGCTGTTATCGGCGATGGCGCATTGACTGGAGGCATGGCATTTGAGGCCATCAACCATGCCGGACATCTCGATACGGATTTCTTGGTCATTCTAAATGACAATGAAATGTCTATAGACAGCAATGTAGGGGCATTGTCCAATTATCTGGATCGGGTGCGTACCGGGTCTATGTATCTGAGCACAAAGCGGGGAGTAGCCAGTTGGATCGAGAAGATACCTATGCTGGGAAAACCGCTGAAACGCGGGATTGAACGATTTAAAGACAGACTGAAATACTTCTTCATCTCTGGAATCTTGTTTGAAGAATTGGGATTCACGTACCTTGGGCCGGTCGACGGACATGATCTCAGGGCGCTGATCGATCATCTGGAGCGCATCAAGTCTTTGGAAGGACCGGTCATGCTTCATGTGATTACCCAAAAAGGCCGCGGTTATACGCCGGCTATGGATCATCCGGAGAAATTCCACGGCGTGGGATCATTCCAAGTATCGGACGGTACAATTGTGAAGAAGGATAGAAAGACCTTTACCCAGTGCTTTTCCGAGCAACTGTTGAAGCAGGCTGAAAAACGTGAGGAATTGGTGGCCATAACGGCAGCCATGGCCAAGGGAACAGGACTGAGCGAGTTCCAGCAAAGATATCCAACTCGGTTTTATGATACGGCCATTGCAGAACAGCACGCCGTGACCTTTGCCGCAGGATTGGCAACTGCTGGATTGAAGCCGGTGGTCGCCATATATGCGACATTCATGCAGCGGGCGGTGGATCAGGTTATCCACGATGTCTGCATGCAGAATCTACCAGTGGTTTTCTGTGTCGATCGGGCCGGTTTAGTCGGTCAGGATGGGGAAACGCATCAGGGAATTATGGATTTGGGGATATTCAAATCCGTTCCTAATCTAGAAATACTCCTGCCATGCGATGAAGAGGACATGGAACTGATGATGAACGAGGCCATGGAAAAAGACGGCCCGGTCATGATCCGCTATCCACGCGACATCGTATTGCCAAGGATTCATGAATTGAAGACCATCGAAGGCGATTACTCCTGGATTGAAAAAGAAGGGGACATACTAGTGGTTTCAGCCAGCAATTCGATGATTACCTGCATCAAAGCTAGAGAGCAATTGAAGGAGCAGGGGATATCTGTCGCCCTGATGGGTCTCAGAAAAGCGAAACCTTTTTCAAGCGAAGAATTCGCAGACCTCATAGAAAAATACAAGGCTGTGTTGGTGGTTGAAGAGAATTGTCAGGAAAACGGCCTGGGAGCCAGCATCCTGCAAGCTGTCAACTGCCAGATTCCAGTGCGACGCCTTGCATTGCCAGATGCCTTCATCGAGCATGGAGAGACACAGGATTTAAGGAAGAAATTCGGTATTGATGACGTAAGTGTCATCAACGCCTGCATAGAGTTGAAGAAAGACCTCATTGACTGAGGTCTTTTTTTTAATCATGGGTATTCAATCCGGACCCGCGGATGTCTATGACATCCCCTAGATATCGAGGTTTGCTGTGGAATAGTTCAGCCTGCAACCAGGCCTTAACGCGGGCAAGAGATTCACGTATCTCGTTCCTGCCCATGAACAAATAATCATGCTGGTCGCAGATGACGCCGGATGCGTCAAGCCCGAGACGTCTGGCTAGATAGACCGCTCGGGACAGATGGAATTCCTGAGTGGATATAACGGCGGTCTTTATCATAAAGACGTCATTGGCCCGGTACATGCTGCTGTACGTATCGAAACCGGCGTGGTCCATGAAGATGTGCTCATCCGGAATGCCGGCGGCGAGCAGATAGGTTCTCATGCCTTCGACCTCATTATAATCATTTCGTCCATGATCACCGCTTACCAGTATCCTTTCTGACACCCCGGCATCATAGAGTGATATGGCGGCTTCCAGACGATCTCGAAGCATCAGGGAAGGACCGCTGTTATACATGGCGGCGCCCAATACGATGATGGCATCCACAGAATCATCCGGTCCGAAGTTCTCAATGGTATGACAGTCTGCTCTGGCAGTTTGCAGGATATAAAGGTTAATGGCGGTGAAGGATACGACGGCCACTATGGTAATCGTAATCAGAAAGCGCATAAGTTTACATATGGATTCATTCAATAGTTTCATATTCCTATAATAGAGGAGGCATCATTATGTTGCAAGAAGTATCAATGACATTGGTCTTGGCAGATGCTTCTGCTATACTATAGACAACTCAAGTAGACAGGAGTGTAGTATGGCAAAAAGCAGAATAGATCAATTATTGGTAGAGCAAGGTTTATTTTCCTCCAGACAGAGAGCGAAAGCCGAAATCATGGCGGGCAATGTGTTGGTGAATGACCAGGTTGTGGACAAAGCGGGCACCATGGTGCCCGAGGACTCGCAAATTCGTATCAGTGGCAATTCAATACCCTTTGTAAGCCGGGGAGGACTAAAGTTGGATAAGGCCAGGACGATCTTTGAACTTGATTTTCAGGATAAAGTGGTATCGGACCTCGGGGCCTCAACAGGAGGGTTTACCGACGTTGCACTGATCAATGGGGCAACAAAGGTATATGCCGTAGATGTCGGTTACGGACAATTGGCCTGGAGCCTGAGGCAGGATGAGCGGGTAATAGTAATGGAGCGAACCAATGCTCGCTACTTGGAACAGAAGGACTTTTCAGAGTCCGTCGATCTGGTGGTCACCGACGTATCCTTTATTTCCTTAACCAAAATATTTCCAGCGGCGGTAAGAATCTTACGTGATAGAGGCGAGATGGTTGCCCTGATCAAGCCACAATTTGAAGCGGGGAAGGACAATGTCGGCAAAAGAGGTGTGGTATCTGATTTCAAGGTGCACCGACAAGTCATCGAGCGGGTGGTGCAGTCAGCTGAGGATGAAGGATTCTGCTTCAGGGACCTGAGCTTTTCTCCGATTACTGGGCCGAAAGGGAACATCGAGTATTTGCTATATCTGGCAAAGAGTCCTTGTGAGACAGCGGAGCAGCTGGAACTGACACTGAAAATTGATAGTGTCATCGATGAAGCCAGGGCGTTAAGGAAGTGATATTATGAGAGCAACGGATGGAATAATAATACTGATAATCCTGGTGGTGGTCGTTTTGGCCTATATGATCTCGAAGCTGACGGGTGCCAGGCGTAGTGCCTTTGTACGGTCAGCAAATCGCAAGAGCATAAAAGCGCTGGAAATATTGGAGGAAGCCGGATTTCATTACCTGGGAGGCCCTAAAAAGAAAAATGTGCTGCAAAGCATCAATCAGAAGCAGTACGAGAGGGATGTAAACTACGATCTGCTGGTTCGCAAGGGTATCAAGAGGTATCTGGTGCTGATGGCCAAATCCGACAAGGAGAAGCTGCACACGGTGGATGCACGTGAAAAACTGATGCTTATCAGTGAGAGCTTCCCTTCAGACGGTATGTTGCATGTTACGGTAAGTAATGCAAGGATTTTGCCAATCGGGCACCGATGGTCCAGACACAAGGATTACCGTATGTTCGGCAGAGAAAGAGGATATCGTCTACTGACCTTTGTGGTGGGCGTTGCAGTGACGGTTCTTTGGTGGAAGATAAGGGGGATATGATGCAGGATAAGAAATGTGTTTATCTAGGAACCTATGCGGGAGCAGAACTCATCGTTGTGAAGCCTATGCTTGAAGAGGCGAACATCGAGTATATCGAAAAGATCTCTCAAGAAGGTGAATTGCTCAAGCTCTATACTTCTTCACCCGGAGCGTTGGGAGCTGAGATTTGGGTCTTGCCAGAGGATGAAGAAAAGGCAAAAAAACTGCTACAGGAAATTGAATAAGGCTTTCAACCTCAATCTTCTTCGTTTATAATGTCGTGAGGAGAAGGAGGCGTATTATGGTAGTTGAAGATTTGATACAGCACAAACGTGTTGGCCGAGCGCTGACCATAGCTGTGTTTTGGGGATTAATTCTCTCCAGACTGAGCTAAAAAAAGATCCGGCTTGCCGGATCTTTTTTGATTAAACACATATGCATGCATAATTATTCAGCAAATAGACAGCTTTTTCTGATATAATTGAAACATCAATATGCCAGAGGTGCAGCATGAATTTTGCGATTATCGCTAACGAAACCAAAGAAAAAGCGGCCCAGCTTACCAATGAGATCGTAGGCTGGCTGCAAACCAGAGGAATGGAAGCCCGTTTCCTTCCCGGTACGTCTGTTAAAGACGGGAATATAGACCAGGAACTGAATGCTTACTTACAGGAAGTGGATGTCATCATTGTGTTGGGCGGTGACGGAACCTTGCTTAATGCAGCCAATCTGTTCCGTGATTACGATGCACCGCTACTAGGCATCAATATCGGTCATCTGGGCTTTTTGACCAGCTTCGAACAGACGAATCTCTATGAAGGCCTGGAAAAAATAGTAAACGGGGAGTATCTGATTGAAGAACGGATGACATTGGATGTGTTCCTAGAGAGAAGAGGAACCATAATTGAAACGTATACGGCGGTCAATGATGCCGTGGTCAGCAAGAATGCACTTGCTCGTATGTTCACTATGGAGATTTCGGTCAATGAGAGTGTAATCGACAGGTATGCGGCGGATGGATTGATATTGGCCACACCGACCGGATCTACGGCCTATTCGCTGTCAGCGGGTGGCCCGATTGTGGAACCTAGCCTTCAAGCGTTGCTTTTGACACCTATTTGCGCCCACAACCTGTTTTCACGGCCTATGGTGGTGAATCCCAATGAAGTGATTTCGGTCCGAGTAATTCAACCCACATCAGATGTGACGCTGACCATTGACGGACAGATTGGTGTGGATATTCGTGATGAGGATGTGGTCATGGTTGCAAAAGGCAGAAAGAATATAAAATTTGCCAGATTGGAGCAACGGAACTTCTACCAGATCTTACACGAAAAACTGAGCAAAGGCTTATAATGAGACGCCTTGTAACCAATACATTGGAACTGTTTCACAATATGATTCGAACCTACGTTTCTCCGGGGGATCATGTTTTGGATGCTACGGCAGGCAATGGGAATGACACGATCCTGTTGGCTGAGAGTGTCGGAGAAGATGGCAAAGTTTACGCTGTGGACCTGCAGCAGACCGCTATCTGCAAGACGGAGGAGCGCCTGATCAAGGCGGGACTGACGGAGCGGGTTGATCTGCACTGCATGAATCATGCTCAAATCGACAGGTTAGGATTGGTGGGCTTGTCGCTGGTAATGTTCAATCTTGGCTATCTGCCAGGATCAGAGAAAAAGGTTGCTACCCAAGGAGAGAGTACCATCCAGGCTATTGCGGCCTCTCTAAGGGCTCTTAGACCGCTGGGCCTTATACTGATTACCGTATATCCCGGCAGCGATTCTGGCCTAAGTGAGCACACGGAGCTGCAGGAGTTCTGGCAGACCCTTGACCAACAGGTTTATGACGTTATGGAAATGAAGTTTCCCAATCGTAGGAATTTAAGTCCTTACGGGGTTATGATACAAAAATTGCGGTGAAAGGATCTTTGAATGAAGAACAGAAGACATAAAGAGATTTTGGAAATTATCACACAATATGATATCGGTACCCAGACGGAACTGGCGAATCTGCTTCGCATGCGCAACTTTCAGATAACACAAGCGACTGTAAGCCGGGATATCAAGGAACTGGGCTTGGTCAAATCGACCGATAGCAACGGCAATCACAAATACGTTCTTCCCATGGACAGCAGCAGCGGCCGGGAACTGACCCGATTAGAGCGGGTCATCATGGATACGGTGACAGAGGTAGATTCAACAGAAAATCTGGTATTGGTGAAGACTTTGCCGGGATCTGCTAATTTGCTGGCTTCCTTGCTGGATCATTCAGGATGGCTAGAAATGATGGGAACGATCGCTGGTGACGATACGATGCTTATCATCGTGAAAGATAAGGATAACGTGCCATTGATCTGTGAGCGCATACAGAAGAAGATGGGGTAGTCCGATGTTACAACAACTCATCATCAATAATTTTGCCTTGATTGAAAATATCAGCATTGAACCAGAACCGGGACTGAATGTGCTAAGCGGTGAAACTGGAGCGGGAAAGACAATCCTGATCGGGGCGCTGGGTGTCCTAAGGGGCAACAGGGCTCAAACAGAATATATTCGAAAAGGGGAAGAATCCGCCAGTGTAGAGGGGTTTTTCCTTTTTGACGCGCAACAGGCCCCCGTTTTAGACCTAGGACTGGATCTCGACTATAAGGAAGGAATCTTGCTCAGGCGGGAGATTTCTATCAAAGGTAAGAACAAATGCTATATCAATGGGAAAATGGTTCCACTGAACCTTTATGCGGAACTGGCCAAATCCCTGCTGGATATCCATGGTCAGAATCAGGAGCAATCCTTGCTGAAATCTGACCGGCAACTGCAGTTGGTCGACAGGTATGGCAAGCAGGATACCATACCACTTTTGACAGGAGTATCCAAATCTTTTCTGGAAAGAAAAGATCTTATGCGGGCGATGAAGGAGCTGGAGCTGGAATCGGCTGAAGCAGCACGGGAGATAGATTTCCTGAGTTTTCAGATCGAAGAAATTGAACAAAAGAAATTGGTGCCTGGAGAAGAAGAGACGCTAAGGTCCGAAAGCAGGTACCTGAGCAATCTAGATGAGATCAACACTAGGGCCAGAGAAACCTATAGCCTGCTGCAGGAACAAAATCAAGCCTTGGATAAGATTGATGCCGCGAGCAGGGAACTGGAAAAGATAACCGAATTCGATGCGATCTTCCAGGGGGCTGCGGAAATCTTGCAGAGTGCATACTATAGCCTGGAAGAAACAGCTAGGGATCTGAATGGATATCTGCAGAATATGGAATATGATGACAGCCGTCTTGATTCGGTGGAGCGCAGACTGGGCGAGATCAATTTCCTGAAGAAGAAATATGGAACTACGATTGAAGAGATATTGAATTTCCAACAAGAAGCCAAAGACCGCTTGGTACGGTACAGCAACAAGGACGAGACGTTGTCGGAGCTGAAAAAACGATATCAGGTCGTCAATGAGGAGTATGGGAGTCTATGCGCCAAGTTGCGGGATGCCAGAATTAGTGCCGGAGGAGGTCTCGGACTCAGAATTACGCAGTTGCTTCGCAAGCTAAGCATGAAAAATGCTGAACTCACAGTCGAAATGGAATCGGCGAATGAAACTATATCGGGTTCCGACAGGGTTGTCTTTTCTTTTTCTCCTAACGTGGGAGAAGGAGCCAGACCACTGGCCAAAATCGCATCCGGAGGAGAAATCGCACGGATCATGCTGGCTATTAAGACGATCCTTTCTAAAGAGGATGAGATCGACATTCTTGTATTCGATGAGGTGGACACTGGTGTCGGTGGGGAATCATTGCTGGCTGTCGCTAAAAACTTGAGTGTTCTGGCTAGGAACAAGCAGGTCTTTTGTGTGACGCATGCACCCCAGTTGGCTGCTTTTGCGGATTGCCATTTCCGTATCGAAAAGAACGTGGAGAACGGACGTACCAAAACACTCATAGATAAATTGAACAGAGAGCAAAGACAATCCGAAATTCACCGTATGCTGGGGGGCGCAGAGATCACCGGGACCGCTGAACAGGCACGTTTACTTATTGACTCTGCTGTGAGAATGAAAAACCAGGATGAAGCTTGAAAAATCCAAGTTCAAGGTTATAATGGGGGTAAGAGAATATCGTTAGGTGAGGTTACTACATAAACAGAGGCTACTGCCCTGAAACATCGAGAGATGCCAAAGGGTCAGCAGGCAATATCGGCTTAAGGTATTGCTTAATGTAGCTGGGCATGCCCTACGTTATGTTGAGCCAAAACTGATCGAGGATAGTTTCGGTATAGCGCATGGGGACCGTTTCTATTTTGAAGCGGTTTTTTTTTTGGAGGTGAGGTAATGGACGACCCGCGATTATGTAAGGACGTAATGGCAGATAAGACGAACGAACAAAAGCAAAATAGCCACAGGGGGTCGTTGCGGCCCTAGTAAGGAGGCCAATTATGATTACCGCCTACATTGCCAAGGAAGGCATGGATGTCCAGGAAGTGGACATCAAGGAGCCAAGAAGTTGGATTAAAATGGTCAGACCGACCAAAGAAGAAATTCTAACTGTGCACAAAGAGACCGGTGCCCTCACTGAGTTTCTGGAAGCGCCGATGGATGATGAAGAACGTCCTAGAATTGACATAGAGGATGAACAGACCTTGATTCTGATCAACATACCGGTGGTAGAGGAGGAGGAATCCCTCGATAATGTCCGCTACGACACCATTCCGTTGGGAATCATATATCTGGAGGATCGCGTGATTACTGTCTGTTTGGAGGATGTGGATATCATTACCGATTTCGTAAACAAAAGGATGAAGTCCTTTTCAACAGGGAAGAAAACACGTTTCACTCTCCAAATCATGTATAAGACGGCCATATATTATCTGAAGTATCTTAAGAAAATTGATCGACGGTCGCTAGAGCTAGAGAATTCTCTGCATGGTGCACTGAAGAATGAACAGCTGATCAAGTTGCTCAACATGGAAAAATCCCTGGTCTACTTCACTACCTCGCTCAGGAGTAACGAGCTGGTGATGAAGAAGATACTGCGCACCAAGTGCATCCCTCTTTATGAAGAAGATGAGGATCTACTGGAAGATGTGTTGACGGAAAACAAACAGGCGATTGATATGAGTGAGATCAACTCGAACATCCTGAGTGGTATGATGGATGCCTTCGCTTCCATCATTTCAAACAACCTGAACATTGTAATGAAGGTGCTGACCAGCATCACAATCATCCTGACGATTCCTACGATGATCGCTAGTTTCTACGGTATGAACGTAGCACTGCCGATACAGGGAAATCCTTTCGGATTCTATATCATCGTGGCCGTATCACTCTTTTTGTCGGTGGCAACAATATTCGGAATGAGGAAGAAAGGTCTGTTCTAATATCTTATAAATGAGTATTTACATCTTACGTCTGATGATTTATAATATTGGTATATACATCTTTAGGGGGTAAGTTATGCTAGATATTTTGATTAAAAACACGACAATTGTAACGGTGAACGGTAAAAGGGAAATTCTGAAGAATGCCGCTTTGGCCATTTCCGAGGACAAGATTGTGGACATCGGTGACAGTGCGGCACTAGAGGCCAAATACACTGATGTATCACGAGTGATTGACGCCGAAGGGAAAGCAGTATTTCCTGGTTTGATCAACACACATAACCATATGTTCCAGAGTCTTCTCAAAGGACTCGGTGACGATATGGTATTGTCAGATTGGTTGGTTAACTGCATGTTTCCAAGCGCAGCGCAAATCAGCCAGGAAGCCGTTTATTATGGCGGTATGGTCGCCACTTTGGACAATATCCACAGCGGTACGACCACCATTCTAGACTATATGCACGCCCAGTCCAGTCCTGAGCTTTCTGACGGTGCCATCCAGGCATTCAGGAAAACCGGTGTGAGAGGCATACTGGGACGGGGTTACATGGACCGCGGTGAGCAGTTCGGGACACCCAAGGCATTGATGGAGGATAAAGAAGTTATCCAAAAAGATATCCTGCGTCTGCTCGACACCTATCACAACACAGATAATGGTAGAACCAAAATATGGTTGGCTCCGGCTGCCGTGTGGTTGGCTTCCAAGGATATGTTGGAGTGGAGCAACAATATTGCTAAAGAATACAACACGGGCATTACGGTACACTGTTCCGAAACCCCGTTTGATCGTCAAGCCAGTGAAGTAATTCACGGCATGCCTGATACCGATGCGTTGGCGTCCTATGGCATCATGGGTCCCAATTGTCTCCTGGTACACTGTGTGCATCTGACAGATCGTGATATCCGTATGCTTAAATATCACGATGCGAAGGTATCCCACAATCCGGGAAGCAACATGTACTTATCTTCCGGCGTAGCACCTATTCCCAGACTGAACGAAACCGGTGTGACGGTAGGTCTGGCAACGGATGGCGCAGCTTCCAACAACTCCAATGATATGATCGAGATGTTGAAATTGGCAGCCCTGATGCAGAAGGTGACCCATCAGGATCCCACTGTCATCACTTCTGACAAAGTATTGGAAATGGCGACCATCGATGGTGCCAGAGCCATCGGCATGGAAGATGAGATCGGATCTTTGGAAATCGGCAAAAAAGCCGACCTGTTCATTTTCGATCCCTATACCAGCGCCAAGTCGACCCCGATGCATCACCCGGTATCCACGCTGGTTTATTCCGCCAGTGAGCAGAATGTGGAGACCGTGATCGTAGACGGAAAGATCATCTTGGATGATTTCAAGCCTACCTTCCTGGATGACGAAAGAGCAGTCCTGGTCAAAGCACAGGAATTTGCTGATGAGTTATCCCACAAAGCGGGCACCTATCCCAACAAAACCCGGGAATGGAAATCCTTGGCATATTAAGCAGAGAATAGAGAATAGAAAAGAGGTTACGTCAGTTTTGACGTAACCTCTTATTTTGTATCCTTTCGATTATTAGGGCGATACCATGGAACAGTCCCATGACAAGCACCATGGTGGCTCCAGAGGGAAGGCTGAAGGCGTAGGAGGCTACCAAACCCACCAGACCGGTTATCGTTGCGAACAGGATGGAAAAGAGTATCATCTGTCCAAACGAACGGGTGAAGAAATAGGCTGTAAGGGTCGGAATGGAGAACAAGGCTATAATCAGGATGATGCCCACCATCCTGATCAGGACGATGATGGAAACGGCTAGGAACAGGTATAGGATCAGGTGCTTGTGTTTGGTACTATATCCCAGGGAGCGATAGTATTCCTCATCGAATAGGAAAAGTTCCCATTTCCTCTTGCGTGCAAGAAATAATATGAGCATCAGCAGGGCAAGTATGCCCATGACCCCGATTTCGGCGCGGGTCACGCTAAGTATGTTTCCGAAGAGGAAGGAGGAAATGGGTGGAGTGTATGTCGGTGTGGATGAGATGAACAAGATTCCCAAGGACATACCCAATGCCCAGAACATGGCGATATAGCCATCCTGCAGATTGGAAAGCCGGCTTTCATTGGCTGCCAGGATTATACTGACCAGGGCAGTGAAACAGATGCCGCTGAGAAGAGGGTCGATGCCCAGATAATATCCCAGACCGATACCACCGAAGGCGATATGGGCCATGCCGCCGCTGATCATGGTGAGACGTTTCTCCATGACAATGGGGCCTAGAACGCCGCTTAGGAGCCCCGTGAGCAAGGTTGCTATGATAGCTGTCAGAATGAACGTATAATGCAGCATAGAAGCCTCCTAGTGCTTTTCATAGACGCGATGGGGGAAACCGTGGGCGATCAGGTCGACTGGACAACCGTATACCTTCTCCAGGCTTTCATTGATGTTCTCTGGCTCACTGTGACAGTATAGCTGCTTGTTTAGGCAACCGATCTGTTTGACATAGGAAGATACCGCCGTTAGATCATGGCTGACTAGGATCAGGGTGACAGATTGATTCAGCTCATGCAGACGTTCGAAGATGATATTGCGGTACTCGGCATCCAGACTGGAAGTCGGTTCATCTAGTATTAGGCAGTTGGCATCGTTCATCAGTGCTCTGGCTACCAGCAGTCGCTGTATCTCGCCGCCGGAAAGGTTTCTTACCGGTTGGTTGCGAAGATTGTGCAGGTCCATTTCCAGAAGTAGCCTGTCACTCATTTCTAGTACCTTAGAGTCATGGGTATGTCCCTCAATATATTGTCTAGATCCGAGCAGGAGCATTTTCTGGGCCGTTACTGGAAAATGCTTATTGAACGATGAAAATTGGGGCACATAACCGAACTGCAAATCGGGGTCGAGCTGGACGCTGCCTTCGCTGGGCTCGATAAGACCGAGTATGATTTTCAGCAGAGTGGATTTGCCGGCGCCGTTCGGGCCTACAAATCCCCAGTAATCTCCCGTCATCACTTCTAGATTGATGTGATCCAGAATGCGGTTTTTACCAACTTGATAGCTGACGTCATTTAGTACGATTAGTGGTTTATGTGTGTTCTTCACTTTTCACCTCATAGTGTTTCGTCGAATATCTCCAACAGATTGTTCATCATGCCAATATAATCTTCCTCCAGCAGAGACAATGGGACAACCGTAGCACCGATTTCCGATGCAATGGTTTCAGATTTTTCACGGGGGAATTCCTGTTGGTAAAAGACGGTATTTATTCCTATTTGTCTGGCTAGTAGGATGGTTTTCTCAAGGGACTTTAGATTCGGTTCTTTTCCATGTTGCTCTATACTGATCATCTCCAAGCCATAGTCGAGTGCAAGATAGGACAGGGCAGGGTGATAGATGAGAAACACACGGTCGGGATTTTCCGTTACGGAATTCTCCCAAGCTTGGTGAAGAGTGATTAGCTTTGATGCCAGTTGCTTCTGATTTTCCATGTAGGTATCTGCATGGTCGGAGTCGAGTGAAATCAGCGTGTCCCGGATGATTTCCGTGAGCAGTAAGGCGCGTTTGGGTGACAGCCAGATGTGGGGATCGAGTTGGGATTCAGTGATATGGATAGGTTCCAGCCATTGTGCACTTTGTTCCGGGAGGTTCACCAACAGCTTATCCGGGTCGTTTGTATGAATCTTATCCAAAGTTGACTTTTCAGCAGGAAGTGAGAGGTGGAAAATGATCTGGGAGTCCTCCAAGTGCATCATATCTTGGATGGAGGGTTCATAATCCTCAGGGCTCTTTCCTGGAGGAACTAAGGAATAGACCAGCCAGGCGTCACCGGCGATCGCTTCAGTGAGGCTTTTCAGCGGAGCGATGGAGACGGTAATGGCTTTCTGTTCTGACGTGGTACAACCAGAAGTGATAAGCATTATTGTGATAATTAGAAACCAGTGAGTTGCTTTGGCTAGGGCTTTCATCGACAGTGTCACCTCCATGCACCTTTTATTATAGATATATGGCGGCTGAAAGGCAAAAAATATATGTACGTTGGGTAGTTGGACAAAAAA
>DAOUPV010000014.1 GCA_030625965.1 Clostridia bacterium | reverse complement strand
ACAAAGGACATCATATCCCGGGCGTTGGCGGCTTCTCCCAGTACAGAGAAGGAAAACAAACCTATGGTTACTGCTATGGTGAGCACTAATACGACAATTTTATCCATGTTCAATCCTCCTGTAAGTTAAAGTGGATGGATGAGATCCTCTTGCTTGTATAGGTCACATCCATCAGAAACATTTGCTCTAGTTCAAAGGGGTACGGGTAGGGGTCCTCCTCGTAGGTGGTATCCAGGTATGTCTTCAGACCGTAGTCCGAATCGATACTGACGCTTACCTCCAGATTCCCGGCATAGTAGTCGATCAGGGCGATGACGTCGACTCCGTAGGCTTGGCTGTCCGGTAGGAAGACGGGGAAGTCATCTTCCGCCAGGTAGCGCGACGCCACCTCCCCCAGCATCTCCATAGACTGGTGATAGATGGGGATGCAGCAAGCGATCAGGGAAAGGATGATGCAGCTTATGAGTATTTCGGCAACCAGTTGGTTCATAAGGCCTCCTCAGGTCGTTATGCGTCTCAGCCGGGAAGCAAGAGCACCGAGCCATTCAGCCACGGGAGCAACATGGCGTAGGTCAGTAAGCCCGCCAAGGCCATACCGCAGAAGATGCCCGACAGTTCGATGCTTTCCTTGCGCCGTCTGGCTTCCCGCTGGCGGATCAGCTTGCTTATGTTCAGATCGGTCTGCATGGAACGGACCCCCTCGCTAAAATGGATGCGGTCCGCCTGGGAAATCTTCTCCAGAAAGAGACGAAGTTCCAGGTCTCCCACCTCCCGGTCGATTTTCTTATATACCTCGAGCATGTCCGCGTTGTTCCGCTCCCTCTCCCTACAGATCAGGTTCAAGGTATCCTTGAGGTAATAGGCATGTGCCTGGAGTATGCCTATTACCTCGGAAAAACAGCATGGCTCGACCGAACCGTTCAGGATGAACAGTCTCTTCAGGAAGCGGATTTCCTTCTGTCGATCTTTGGCACTGAAGGAATAGGCGCTCAGCAGCCAGAGTTCGGGTAGGAAAAGAAACAGCAAGTGCAGTAGTAACCGCCATGGCGCACCACCCGGCAATAGGACCAGAGATACCAGGAACAACAGCATACTCATCCGTCTCACCCGCCAGAACAGGTCAGGATCAATGGTCGTACAACGCAGTTTCCGGCCGTAGTAACTTCTTAGCGGTGCAAGCAGAGTGTGGCAACGACCACGACGCCGGTAGGAGAGGAACGCCAAGTCGAGAATTAGCAGGGTCATAAGAAGCATCGGTAGTTTCAGCCAAAGTTGCATCAGAACGTCCTTTCCAGATACTGCAGTAGCCAACAGGCTCCCAGCAGCATTAGTAGGAAGAAACCTGAAATCAGGCTATGGCCCAGGGAAGCATAGTAGCCTTCTGAGCCGGACAGCATCAGGGTACGGTTCAGGGCCGGCGTCATCAGATAGAGTAATCCCAGGACCAGGAACAGGAACTGGTACGAACGGCTTAACAGCCTCAGATCCTTCTTGGTCTGCATCTCCACCAAACATTCCTCGGTGAGATCCACGAACTGTGCCAGGATGGCTTCCCGCCCCCCTTTCTCGCAGGACTGCCGAATTATATATAGAAGCAACGTAAAATATTCCAGGTCTATGGTCTTCATCATCAGAAGAAAGCGCTCGTCCCTTCGTTCCAGATCGTTATATTGCAGCGCCGAGAGGATGTTCTCGAACAGGCGTGCCGATCCCGTGCCCAGTTCAGGAATCAAACCACGGATGGATTCCAACATATCACCGCAGACCAGATAGCGAGAAGACAGCAAACGATAGATCTGGGGGAGCGAAGCTTCAAATCGATCCCGTCCACACCTATAGAGCATATATAACAGCAGCAAGCTGAACACCAGCGCTGCCATAAGGAACAACAGCGCGCGGAGCAATCCATACCCCAGCCCGAGTAGCATCAGGAAAATGAACATGGAGAACGTCAGCAACGACAGGGCGAGCAGTACCATCTGCACCTCGCTTGAACGCTCAAAACGCCACTCTAGGAAGGCCAGAGAAAAGGCGGTTTTCTCCAACATCCTGGCTGTATAGATGTTCCTTTTCAAGAAACTGACTAGTCGCTCAGATGACCCTTGTTCCTCGACACCCAACATCCGCCGGATTCGCTTTTTCTTCTCCATAGAGCGCAGAAGGAATTCCAACAGGAACAGCAGGCATGCAGCCAGAAAGATCAGGTACATATCAGCCCCTCCATCCTTCAGCTAGCGCTGCACAGCGCAAACTGCTGACGTAACGTCCCACTTTCTCCATATAGGTGCACGATGGAGGTTCAAGGTACCTGAAAACATTTCGTTCGTAGTCGAACCGGACCAAGGTCTTCAGCTCATAAGGTTTGGGATCCAAGCGTCGCAGAATCTCTGTCCGCTGCAGTTCCTCCAAGGACAGCCCTTCCATCGAACATGACTTGCGTTTGACCTCCACGATCTCTTCCACCACGATCCGCCGGTTCTCATGCGGATGCCTGGCCAGGTGAATGATCAAATCCAGACTGTCGGCCAGATTCTCCTCCCCGGAGGCGTGCTGAGTCCCCTTCTCCTTGAGTAGGTTAGCACAGCAGCTGATGGCCATCGATGCCTTTGACGCATGCAGCGTCCCCCCGATGCCGGCATTGAGGCGAATGGCCCCGCGGACCAGACTCTCCATCTCCTCGCGACAGGTAATTTCGCCCACCACCAGGACATCGCGTGAAGTCTTAAGCATGTAGCGGAAACCCTTCTCGATGCTCAGATGTGGATTCTCAATCACCGTGATGATGTTTTTTTCAGGATAATGTTCCTGTACCCGCAGCTCATTCTCCGTATCCAGGATGCCGATACCCCAGCGGTTAGGAATCTTCTCGATCAAAGCAGACAAGAAGGTGGTCTTGCCGATCCCCATCTCTGATCCGGTCACCAGGAAAGACCCCCGTCCTTCCTGGTTCAGACAGAGCAATCGGTAGATCTTTTCGTCTATGGTACTGTAATGATCGCGCAACGATTCCAACGTGACTCGCTTCAGGTTGAACAGCCTTTCGTTGAAATACAGGTCCCCTGACGTAGGCGTTGCCAGATATCCGGCGACCGTTACCCTGGAGCCGGACACCTTGTCCACACTGAGTGCCGGGCGGTTGAAATCGTATTGGGGTCTGGCCCGCTGGGCCGCCTTTTTCTGTACCCGGTAGAGGGCGTTGCTTGATGCGAAGGAAAGACCGCTCAGATGGATCTTCCTTCCCCGGTACACCAGATAGACATAATCCGCCCGCAAAGCCCCCAGTTCATCGATGTTCTGGTATTGCAGGGAGTCAAGCACATCCTGCCCGTTTTCCTGGGCGAACATCATACGGGACACCAACCGGCGCCTGTAGGTTGCATCCGCGAGGTACGCTTCCAGCTCACTGCTTCTCCCTACCAGGAAGCACTCCAGATCCTCTCTTGACAGCACCGCTCTTTCATTGGAACGGAGCAGTTCTTCCAAGCCCTTGAGATCTAGGATCAATTCCAGCAGCAGCCAGTATGGCCGGGGCATTCTGAAGAAGTCCTCCAGTTTGTCATCTGCCACCTCCCGCACCAGAACGCTGGTATAGAGCAATACCAGATGATTTCTGGATTCCAGAATCCCCTGTATGGCTTCCTCCCGGATCTTCTGCCAGGACTGCCATTTGCTCCTGGCCATATCCTTGCCGAGACTGAAGGCACGGGCATAATCCTGGGGATCTTCCAGAATGGATGACACGGTGTGGTAGCAATCCGCGAGCCTTTCGCGCATCTCCTTATCTTCCATCCCTGCTCCTCCTGAACCGATGCATGACCTTGTAGACGGCGCTCTTCTCCCTGACCTGGTCCAGGCAGAGCAATCGTTCCACCGCACTTCTTACAGCCTGTCCGTAAGGAGAACCCAGTATGCTTCTCAGCTCCAGTGGTTCCAACCATTCCCGCTGCAGGGGCGCACAGGTTGGTAGCAGTGTGAAAGGTTTCCTCAGAAGACCACCATAGGCCTCGCACATATCCTGGCAACAGTTTTCCTGAGACAGATGACTGACAAACAGATGCTCTATCGGCAGTTCGCTCAGCCGCTTCTTATCCCGCTTTAACCATGCCGGGTCAGCCGGTACGACCAGGAAGCGTTTAGCCGGCTTTCCGCTGAAACGCCCGGTAAGAAGCACCGATTCGGGTTCAGCGGCGACCTCCTCTCGCATCCCCACCCGTTCATTCCGGCTTAGAACCGAAGAAGATTCCAGTATCCTCAAGCGGGGATGCAGCTCTTTCGCATAATCCGAAGCGGAAGCATCTCTTTTTCCTCGCGCCAAATCCAGCAGATATTCATCCGCCGCTCCACTTGGTTTCTCACAGAACTTGCGGTCCAGATTCCCATCCTCCGAAAGGACCAGCACTTTCCTTTCCAGGTCAACCAGGGTCCAGGCCACTGTACGAATCAGGCTGGTGGCTCCCAGTCCTGGATAAAGACCTTCAATCTCAATGCGCATAGTCTTCCTCCACCCCAGGGCCCTCGACACAGGGAGCTTCCGGCTGGGTCGGATCCAGATAGAGCCTTGCGCTGAAGGCCACCGTATCCCGCACTTTTTCTATCAGGCGCTGTTCATAATCGTCCACCGGGATCAGGATCTCGGTCTGCCTGCTCTTGTCGAAGTCCACCTGCATCAAGGGTGTCTTGCTGACCAGAATCTCGTAGGTCCCGTCATCTCGGTGAGCCAACAGGTCTATGTCCTTACCCTCGACCAGACTGCCCAGCAGGTTGCCCCTGAGCGTTACACTGACCAAACGGTAATATCCTTCTTGTCGGTTATCTTGGGACTTGATGCTCTGGGGTACCAGGATCTCACCACCGCTTATGGTCCGCTCCACGATTCGACCCATCACCTGCTCTGTACCACTCAGATACTCGTCCGGCAGGAAGAGCACCGGTCGTTCCACCTGTTCTAACTTAGCCAGCGCCACCTCATCGATGGCAGAACCCTTTTCCAGCCTGGTCCCTTCTTTTAGCATCAGGACTGTGGCATGCTCCATGGCATTCAGGTCCATGGTGCTTCTAAGACAGGTCTCCTGCTCCCTCAATTTCTCTGGCAAGTCGACCTTGTGGTAGTAGTAGGATAATGCGGCCAGCAGCAGTGTCAGCACGATACATAAAATCCGGGGATAATATCCCGGTAGTCTTTTTCCATGAACCATCCATTTCATAGCGACCTCCTCAGACCATAATTCTAAGTCTCTTCCCAAGTCCCTATGCTTTCATCTTTCTTTTGCGTTTATGGAATAAAAAAAAGGCCCCGAAGGGCCCAATGGGAGGTCTAATAGGATAAACTCTTCCAGGGTCTTTTTTTCAGATGTTCGGTACCGGCACGGTGTGCCAGATCGTCTGCAGTCTTTTGTCCGTTTGCAGCCAGGGTTCTTTCATCCAGGCCGACGACTGATCCATTCTCCAGAACAACCTTTCCATCCACCAGTACTGTTTCCACATTCCTATTACTGGAGGAGTAGATAAGCGTGGATACCGGATTATGCATGGGTATGGCTTTCATGTCCAGCGCCGGATCGAACAGGAAAAGGTCCGCTTTCTTGCCTACCTCCAGGGAGCCGATCTCGTGATCCAGGCCTACGGCTCTGGCCCCTTCGATTGTTGCCATCTCCAGTACCTTGCCTGCCGTCATGATGGTCGGATCGCGGTGGGTCACCTTCTGCAGGAGCGCAGTCATCTTCAGAAGTTCAATCATGTCATTGGAGTTGTTGCTGCCTGCTCCATCGGTACCCAGACCTACGGTCAGTCCGGCAATGTTGTACTTGGGAATGGGTGGCACTCCAGAGGATAGGTACATGTTGGATACCGGATTATGAGATATCTTGGCATCGAAAATCTTGCTCATGCGGATGTCCCGGTCGGTCAGACAGACACAGTGCACCATCAGGAAGTTCGGTCCCATAATCCCAAATTTCTCCATCACATCGATATCAGGTAAACCGTGCCGTTCTTCCGAAGCAGCCCGGTCGAACGGCGTCTCCGAGATATGGATGGAGATGCCGGTGCCGATCTCTTTGGCCAATTCCCTAGTCATGGTGAGCGAAGCTTCCGAGTTGCTCCAGACCGCAGCCGGTGCCAGCCAGATCTTGATGCGTTCATTGTCCGTATTGTGATGGGCAGCAGCCAGACGTCTCACGTCACGCTCGATCACGTCCACCGTTTGGGCCATCTTGGGCTGTACACCGAATTGGAAGCCATCATCCATATAACCCCGGGCCAGAATACCTCTGACACCCAGTTCCTTGAAGGCCTTGATCACGCCATCTGACAGGTTCTCCCTGGGATGGGGATACATATAGTCCAACTGGGTGGTCACCCCGCTGTGCAGGCCTTCCACCGTACCGATCATGGCTCCGGTGTAGCAGTCTTCCTGGGTCAAATGGATGCTGCTGGGGAAGGTCATGTCCGCCAACCAGTCCGCTAGCACCTTGTCGTCTCCCAAACCTTTTAGAAGCGTCTGGAATAGATGGTTGTGGGTGTTCACCAGTCCCGGGAACACAATCTTGCCCTTGGCCTCGATGACCTTTGCCACACACAAGTATTTACGGTCCATCTCCGTTACTGGTCCAATCTCCAAGATGCGGCCTTGGTCGATGGCCATGGAATAGTCGTACAGAGTTTCTCGTTTACCATTCATCGTTACGATTATGGCATCACGTATTAATACATCAATCATTAATCCACCTCCGAATAAAAAAAACAAAGGCCTTGCGTACGCAAGGCCTTAAACTTCAGTTTAAGCAGTCACTAAGCCGTGACGAGGCTTATCTGTATTTTACACGAAGGCTGATATTTTGGCAAGACCAATCTACTCCTGGTCTTCCCACATGGCATCAATCTCTTCATCCGTAACATCCCAAACCACGTTGAACGGCGGAAGTTTCTCTTCCTTCATGAATTCCGGAATACGGTCGGTGCTCTTACCCAGTCCGCATTTCACGTTGTAGGCTCTCTCGGACATCATCAGGTCGATGGCCATCTGGTTCAAACTCTCGATGGTCTCTTCACGGTCATACAAGGTATTGACCATATCCCTTAGAAGCTCCGGCTGCATGGCCGTAGCCGAGGTCACGAATGCGCATATTCCTGCGATATCGTAGAGGGCACGGGTAATCTGTATGTTCCTGGAGATTTCCACCCAGCCTTCTTTGTCATGATGGTCTCTGGGAACGAATACCGTGAGTCCGGCCGTATGATCGGCACCCATCGGGGTCGTCGCATAGGTAATTCCTGTGCCTTTTACGCTACGAGGATCATAGGCGCTCATGGTCTGGTTCTTGACTGTGGGCACTCTTCTGACACCCAGTAGAGTTCCCGCATGTCCTGCACCATTACCGGCAATCCGGCCTTGCATTCCGCCGGTATACACATCGTTCACGATGGCTTTGAACCCTTCGAAATCGCCGAATTCCACTAGGCCGGCTTCCGCCATAACGCCCAATGCGCCACCCAGCTCGATGGTATCCAGTCCCAGGTCGTTGGCGATATAGTTCAGTTCTCCGATTTCATCCAAGGAACCTAGTCCAAGGTTGGATCCCATCAAGGCGATGGTTTCATATTCCAGAGGTGCAACCAACTCTTCACCGTTGGCCTTAGGTACTACGTTGGAACACTGGACGATACATCCAGGCATGCAGGGCTCCCAGCTACGGCCGCAACCACCACGTTTCTGGATCAGCTCATACAAAGCTTCCCCGGAAATATCCTCAGCCTTTTCGAAGGTACCCTCCGAGAAGTTCCTCGTGGGAAGTCCACCCAGTTTCTGAACGGGCATCACCGTATCGGCGGTGCCGTACTTCTTCATGGCCTTGGGACGATCGCTGGTAGCGATACAGGTATTGAAGGCCACTCTAGCTTTCTTGAACGCTTCCTTATTACGGTTGGGAAGTTCAGATTTGCCTTTTCTAGGAATCAGGATGGCTTTAACGCGTTTCACTTCGCCCATCACCGCACCGATTCCGCCACGGGCCGCCATACGGCTCTGTCTTGAGAACATGTCGGTATTGGCGATTCCGCTGCCCATCATGCCGTATTCGCCGGCAGGTCCGACTGAAATTATGGCATAATCCTCACTGTATTTTTCAAACAATTTCTTGGCCAACGCAAAGTTACCCAGGCCAGAGTATTCCTTACCGTCGATAAACTCCACGGTGTCATTCTCGATCTTTATAACCCACAGAGAATCCTTGTCCGCCTTTTCCTCCAGGATGATGCCCCGGAGCCCTTGCTTGGCCATGGAATCCGCAACGATACCACCGCTGTTGGCTTCCTTGACACCGCCTGTCAGCGGGCTCTTACAACCGATGGATAGTCTTCCACCGGAAGAAACGGCCGTGGCTGGCATGAGACCCGTGGCGAAGATCATCTTGTTGTGTCTTCCCATGGCATCGCAGCCTGCCGGAATCTCTTCCGTGATAATCTTGTTGGTGAGACCTCTACCACCCAATAGCAGGTCATCCCCCGTCAATTCTTCATATCCGTAGCTCTGATCGGCTACATTGATGCGCAATAATTTCATAATTACACCCCTTACTTTTTCTGTATATCCTAATTATAGCACAAGGCGTCGGACAATCAACGGTTTTTTGGAACCGGTTCTACAGGGTAACAAAAAAAGACTGCCGAAGCAGTCTTTTCTGGTTGATCATGATTGTTATCTTTGTCCACCAACGTTACCCATGGTCAAAGCCATCAGTGCTTTAATAGTGTGCATTCTGTTTTCAGCCTCATCGTAAAGAACAGACTGAGGACCGTACATAACTTCTTCAGTTACTTCGCTACCTACATCTGCAGGCATGCAGTGCATGTATGAAGCGCCTTCTTTAGCAAGGTCCATTCTTCTTTGGTCGATGATCCAGCCTGGATTGGCTTCGATCATTTCAAGACCAGCTGCTTCGTCGTTGCCTACGTGCATGATGGGGCCCCAACCTTTAGCGTAAACGATGTCAGCATCGGTGCAAGCTTCGTCCATATCGTGAACGATTTCGAACTTGCTGCCGTTCGTTCTGGCGTTGTTTTCAGCCAAAGCAATAGCTTCAGGAAGAATGTCGAATTTCTCAGGGTGAGCCAAGGTAACGTCCATGCCGAAACGGGTCATGATGGATACCAAGGAGTTAGCCATTGAAAGAGGTCTCATGTAGTTACCAGCGGAAGTCCAGGAAATTACGAACTTTTTGCCTTTAAGGTCTCTACCCAATTTCTCTCTGATGGTGAACATGTCAGCCAATGCCTGAGTGGGGTGCCAGATGTCACACTGCATGTTGTAAACGGGAATGTGAGAAGCGGCTGCAACTTTTTGCATCCACTCGTTTCCGCCTACCAGAGTGTTACGGATACCGATACCGTGTCCCATTCTGCCCAATACTTCAACAGTATCTTTGGGAGTCTCGCCGTGGTCTACTTGAGTAGCCTTGGGAGTCAGATAGTTACCGTGTCCACCCAGCTGAGTGATTCCACATTCGAACGCATTTCTGGTTCTGGTAGATTCCTCGAAGAACAGCATGAACAAAGATTTAGCGCGCAGGATGTCATCGTGCTGGATACCCAGGGTAGTTTCTAGCTTCAGTTTCTCAGTGGTGAGAAATAGGGTTTCCAACTCTTCGTTGGTCCAATCTTTGGTAGATAATAAATGTTTTCCTTTTAGTAAAGTTTTCATCTTTTTCTCCTCTCATTAATAGCAATGCTTATTTTTCACTGGCAGTCAACGCAACCAGTGCAAAAAACTTAGCGGAGGCCAAATACTCATCTGCATTGACCTTGTCTTCCGTGGAATGGCACAGACTGGAGTCCCCAGGACCGAAGCCCAGTGCGGGTACGCCAGTTTTGGCACACAGGGAAGTAGCGTTGGTACAGAAGTCCCACTTGCCAACAACTGCCTTCTTGCCGAATGCAGCTTCGTAAGCTTTGATACCAGCTTGCACGATGTCATGCTTTTCTTCGATTTCCCATGAAGGGAAATAGTCCTCAGCATTGATTTCATAACCAGTGTAGCTGACAACCAATTCTTCATCGATTACTGCAGTAGCGTCCGGCACCAGATCCAAAACGGGCTTGAGCTCATTGATCAGATCTTCTCTGGACTCTCCGCAGGAGATTCTTCTGTCACAGTATATGGTCACTTCACCCGGGATGGTGTTCAAGCTAGGTGTCTTACAATCAACCTTAGTCACCTCGATGGATCCTTTGCCCAGGAAGGAATCTTCCTTGAAGTCGTTCAAATCGTCAATACCTTTGATGATAGGCAGCGCCTTGATCAGAGCGTTCTCGCCCTTCCAGGCACAGCTGCCGTGGGCTGCTTTGCCCGGTACGGTGATCTTGATCAGCGCTCTGCCTTTGTGGCCGCGCTTCAGCTCTCCGTCAGAAGGTTCTGAAACGATGATGTAATCCGGATTGATGTCCTCTTCCAGTCTCATCATTTCTTCTGCGCAAGAGCCTTCTACATCTTCCTCGGAGATAGAACCGCCGACCCACATGGTCGCCTTATCTTCCAAACCGAGATCCTTGATGGCTTTGGCTGCCCAAACGATGGCTGCCAGGGGTCCCTTGTCATCTACAGCGCCACGGCCCCAGATGTCCCCATTTTCATCCATCTTACCTTCCAGAGGATCGAATCCCCATTCAGAGGCATCACCAGTCTCAACGGTGTCGATGTGTGCATCGTACATCAGTACTTTGCCGCCATGCCCCACACGTCCGTGGACGTTGCCGACTGCGTCGATACGTACTTCATCGTAACCCATTTCTTCCATTTTCTTGGCCAGCCAGTTAACCGCTTCGCCTTCATTGTAGGTTACGCTCTCGATCGAAATAAACTCACGAAGAAACGAAATCATCTCTTCTTTGTGCGAATCAATGTAATCACTAATCTGTTTCGCGATATCAGTAATGTTTTCCATAAACTACCTCCTCCTACTAATCAAACCCTTTTTCTTGGGTGCACCTTATTCTTGCACAGCATCCATATTACTGTCAATAACCCTGCTTGAGATAGTTTATATTATGTTTTTCACATATTCGGGGATATAAACCTGCATCCCTCCGAATTGCTCCTTCTAACGCAATCTAACTCTCTTATACTAATGTGTCTGAAAATCACGAAGTCCAATTTTAGCTATACTGTCCGATGAAAAAAATTAGAAAACCTACAGCATCAAGCCCCCTTCCAGTCCCGTTTGATAAAAATATGCGCCAGCGGATCATGTCCGGCTCCCGCCAAATCAAGCTATGTACATCAACCTGAGCTTCAACGTTTAAGCCCCATTAAAACAAAAAGGGGCTCAAACGTAAGTTTGAGCCCCTCAAGGTTGTCTATTAAATTTTCAGGATCATCGTCTTACTTTTTCAGACTAGCCCAGAGTTCTCCTGCTTTGTGGCTGGCTTTTTCTGCCAGTTCCACAGCGCTGTCCTTGATGTCTTCAAAACCGTCTTTGGCTTGAAGCATTTTCTCGGTCATGTCGTCCAAAGCTTTCAGGTCGGTATACAAGGGGTGTGCATCACAGATTGCGGTAACTTCCGCTTGCAGACCTGCCAGGTTGCTTTCGAACTCATCGGACAATGCACGGTCGATCAGGCCGGCGACTTTCTTCATGTCGTCTTCCTTGAAGCCTCTAGTGGTAGCGGCCGGTGCACCGAGACGGATACCGCTAGTTACGAACGGGCTTTCCGGATCGAACGGGATGGAGTTCTTGTTGCAGGTGATACCGATTTCGTCCAAGCGGGCCTCGGCTACTTTACCGGTCATGTTTCTGGAACGTACGTCAACCAACATTACGTGGTTGTCTGTACCGCCGGATACGATGTGCAGTCCGGCTTCACTCAAGGTATCAGCCAATACAGAGGAATTCTTGATGACTTGCTGCTGGTACACTTTGAATTCAGGCTGCAATGCTTCCTTGAAAGCTACGGCTTTGGCTGCGATGACGTGCATCAGCGGGCCGCCCTGCAATCCTGGGAACATAGCCTTGTCGATTTTCTTGGCGTGCTCTTCCTTGCACAGGATCATGCCGCCTCTCGGTCCGCGCAGGGTCTTGTGAGTCGTAGTGGTCACGAAGTCTGCGTAAGGCATGGGTGAGGGATGAAGTCCGGTAGCTACCAGACCGGCGATGTGCGCCATGTCAACCATCAGGAGAGCGCCGACTTCATCAGCAATCTCTTTGAAGCGTTTGAAATCAAAAGTTCTGGAGTAAGCGGAGGCACCAGCTATGATCAGCTTAGGCTTCACTTCTTTGGCTCTTTCCGAAACTACGTCCATATCGATAGCTTCGGTGTCTTTGTCTACACCGTAGGATTCGAAGTTGAACCACAGACCGGAGATGTTAACCGGTGAACCGTGAGTCAGGTGGCCGCCGTGTGCCAGGCTCATACCCAATACGGTATCTCCAGGCTTGAGGCAAGCCAGGTATACACCCAAGTTGGCGCTGGCGCCGGAGTGGGGCTGTACGTTGGCATGATCTGCGCCGAACAGTTCGCAAGCGCGATCTCTTGCCAGGTCCTCAGCTACGTCTACGTATTCACAACCACCGTAGTAACGTTTGCCGGGGTATCCTTCTGCATACTTATTGGTCAGCACGCTGCCTTGAACCTGCAGCACTGCCGGGCTAACAAAGTTTTCACTGGCGATGAGCTCGATTTTTCTGTCTTGTCTTGCTCTTTCTTTCTGAAGCACTTCAGCAATTTCTGGATCAAAATCCTTTAATCTAATCATAACTACACCTACCTAAATTTTTTTTTACCCTGGATGAGGGTTCTTCATACTATTTTACAACATTCTTTAATATAAGTTAACTTATATTTTCAAAGTTTAACCCGATTTACATCAATTCTTTTGTGAAAGTTTCCGCAACCACTCTTATATTTTGCGCATAATACGGGATTTAAGAGGCGTTCCCGTTGCAGCCCCGCCTAACTGCGATGATTTCAAGCAGGATGTATATGTTAATCTCCGCCCCGATCCGCAGACCGACCGGTCAGATGAAATCCAGTAGTCTATGACCTGGAACCAATCATTCCTAGGTATATGCACAGGTTTTTCAGTCCCTCCCGGAGACCATATGGCAAGCATATCCCTATTGACCTGAAAGTCCCTCGATTCCACCCAGTTGCTCCATAATGGCCAGCAGCGTCGCACCACCCAGGGCCCTAGCCTTGTCGGATATGCTGAAGCAGTTCTTCTGCACCGGCCTCGGGTCCACATCGCCGACCTTCATACCGGGGAATACGGCCAATCCAGTCTTCAATAGTCCGCGCACCACACCGTCAAACGGCGCCTTGATTTCCTTGCCGTCCACCTCTGCAACCAGCTCGTGTTCCTTAACATAGTCCCCGATTTGAACGATTTCCTTGAACAGTCCGTCGCCAGGAGCCCTAAGAACACGGTCCTTGCTCCGGCCCCCGATGATGCCCGGTGTGTTGGTGTTGGGGAGCGCCTCACCTTCGTGAATGATGCGTCCCAGGTCGTGTCCCCTCATGGTCTCGATGACCACATGCACGTCCTTACCGGCCGAAAAGCCCGGCCCCAGTCCGATGACCAGTTCAGCGTCATCCATGCGGGTACCCAGATTCTTCTTGGCCAGGATGGCATCCACCACTACCCTAGGTTGGAAATCTTCTATGATTTTGGCCTCGGGATCTGCCAGCACGGGAATCTTGCCTTCCGCCAGCACCATCCGGTAGTTGTCCCGATTGGCCTGTTTGGCATTAACACCTTCCAGCTGTGCTTCGTCCTTGTACATGCAGTCGGCAAAGGATACTGTCCGACGGATGACCGTAGGTTTCTCGATCTCCGTCATCACAATTTCGAATCCCGCCCGCTTGAGCACTAAGGCAACACCTGTCGCCAGGTCTCCTGCACCTTTCACTAATACTTTCATTTCCATCCCTCTCTTTCCTCTACCTGCTCTAATATCTCTTCATGATCCAAATCTTCCAATATGGCCCTGTCCTTCACAGGACAGATTAGAAGCCTGTCCTCATGATCCTGGACCACCGTTCTGGCCCCCATATCGCCTTTGACTTCCACCAGTTCCGAAAACAATTCGGCGGGTAAGTAGGCCGGGTGGCCCCGTTCGCCCTCATAACCGGGTAGGATGATCTTGTCCGGATTCGCGGACAGACACTCGTGCAGTTCTCCGAGCGTTTCCGGTTTCAGATGGGGCATGTCGCAGAACGTGAGCCACACGCCGTCCAGTTCCTGCTCACGAAGAGCTCTTATACCGACGGACAGTGAAGTACCCATGCCCTTCAGATAATCCGGGTTCTCGATGATGCGCGCATTTCCCAGCGAGCTTTCGCTCAGTATTTCATCCTTATTATGTCCCAACACCACCAGGACCTCGCCGAATCCCCGGTAAAGGGACACGGTCTTCTCCAGGAAGTTCATATCTCCGCAGGGTATGGTCTGCTTGTCCCGACCCATGCGGCTGCTCATACCCGCGGCCAGGATCAATGTCACAAGCTTCACCCCGTAGTCTGCCTGCTGTTGTAGCGAAACCACCTTGCTCCGCACACCACTTTCGGCCAGCAACCGACCTGTCTCCAGCGCCAGCTGCCTCTTCTCCTTTG
This sequence comes from Clostridia bacterium, assembly GCA_030625965.1. Classification (GTDB taxonomy): domain Bacteria; phylum Bacillota; class TC1; order TC1; family UBA5767; genus UBA5767. The sequence continues at coordinate 23,822 of DAOUPV010000014.1, read as the reverse complement.
GTTCGGCCTTATTGAAAATCACCCGCAGGCGATCCTTATGCTCCACGTTTTTCATGTAGCCAGCCGTATGCAGCACCAGTTCGGTCATATCCTCAGGCCTTAGCTGGAATGAACCATCCCTCTTAAGAGCGTCCAGCAGATTGTCATAACCGTATACATTGTCTTCCTTGATCATCTCACCCAGGATTTCACTACCGATCAGGACCACTACATTGCCCGTCTTGGAGATGACCGGCTCATGCGGGTAGGGTGCCTTCAGGGGCAGGTTTCTGGCCCCGTCGGCCTCGACCAATAGCACCACCGGTTCACCAAATAGTTCCTCCAGCATGTTCCGCATGCTTTCCAGAAGATCCGGCTCGTGCCCTATATATTTTTTCTTCTCCAGCCAGGTTTCCCGGTACAGGACAGGGATTCCGCCCTCTGACCAGATGTACGAGAGCGCTTCCACATCCTTTGCGCCCAGCTCATCCCCTACCTGAAGCGGCTGGTAGTCGGCAAACTCGCGCATCAGCACCTTGGTGCTGGTGGCTACCAGCATCTTCCGGCCCCTGGCCAGACATTCCTCGGCCACCTGTCGGATGGCGCTGGTCTTGCCACCGCCACCTATAAAATATAACAGTCGCTCATCCTCGCCCAGCAACCAGTCGGTTAATTCCAATTCATGTCGCATCTCGTTCTCCTTAACAAAACATAACGCATGATATCATTATACACTTTTTCCTCACTTTGCACAGCAGGCAGATACAGAAAAAGCCGCACAAGGCGGCTGTTTTTTTAGAATCTTGGTGGTGTGATGGCTGACAAGAACACCATTTCTTCATCACCCGCATTACGGATGCTGTGGGGCAGGGAAGCGAAATAGTAGATGCTATCGCCTTCCTCCAGTGTATATGTCTCTTCCCCAATCCTGATCTCCATAGTGCCCTGCATAACCAGATTACACTCCTCACCCGGATGAGTGGATCCTTCTTCCCCGACATTGGTGTTCGGTTCGATCCGCGCAATGAACAGCTCCATGGCCCGGTTGACATCCGGGGTCAGCAGTTCATAAATCAAGTGGGATTTTGGCAGTTTCAGTGTCTTTCTCTCTGAGCGACGGACTACCGGACTGGATTTCTGGTCATCAATCAGGAAAAAAAAGATGGGTACCTCCAAGGCATTGGCAATCTTTCTCAATGATGAGATGGACGGTTCGGCCAGATCTCTCTCAATCTGACTCAGAAAAGATGCAGTAAGGCTGATCTTTTCCGCCAGTTCCTTCAAACTCAAATTTTTCTCGCTTCGCTTTTTACGTATCTTATCTCCTAGCATTAACAACCCTCCAAGGTTTAGTCTCACTCTATATTAACTCAAATATTTAAATATATCTACAAATTCTCAGTTTCCTATCGTAAAATAATCCCCGAATTCTTTCTAGAAACAAGGCAAAAAAAGAACGGCCGAAGCCGTTCCTAAAATTTTTTACTCAGTTCGTAGAACTTTCTGCACAAATACTTCCACCAATCGGGGATCGTACTGTTCTCCCGCACAGCTTTCCAATTCCTCCTTGGCCTGGTTGCGGCTGAGAGGGATGTGGTAGGACTGGGTAGAAGTCATCACGTCATAACCGTCGGCAATGGAGATGATTCTGGATTCCAGGGGAATCGCCTCACCTCTCAAGCCTTTGGGATAACCGCCTCCGGCCCACTGCTCATGGTGTGACATGACAAATTCAGCGAGTTCGGAAAACTCTTTTACTGAAGAAAGGATCCGCCAACCGGCGACCGGATGCATCTTGATTTTCTTCCACTCGTCATCAGTCAGTTTGCCTTCTTTATTCAGGATGCGCTCGTCCACACCGATCTTACCGATATCATGGATCAGGCCGGCAATACGAACAGCATTCACCTGGTCATCACCCAGCCCCAGTTCCTGGGCAATGCGCTCAGCATAGGTGCTTACTCTTCTGCTGTGCAGCAGTTCCCTTTTACTCTTCTCAAACAGGCTGCGCATGATCATGTCGATAGCCTGGCTGCGTGTACTGGCGTTTTCGAACATCTTATTGCGGTTCATATCATTCTCTGCCAAAGCAAAGACTTCATCCATATCCTGCATTTCGTTTTCCTTGGAGGCATGTCCGAAGGAAACGGAAAGCACCGTATCATCATCTGCTTCCTTCTTATAGGTTTCTTTCACACGGTTGATCAAGGCTTCCGCCTCTTTCTTGCCGCCGCCTGGCATAAGCACTACGAATTCATCCCCACCGATACGGGCAACCAAATCCTGAGTCCTGCAGGCGCTCTTAAGAATCTTCGCCGCATGCTGTAAAATATTGTCCCCGGCAGTATGTCCGAATGAATCGTTCACCAGTTTCAAACCATTGATATCAGCCATAACCACTGTCAAAGGATACTCACTCTTCTTATCCAACTTCTTCTGGTATTCCCAAAAATACTCCCTGCTATAAACTTGAGTCAGCTTGTCATGATCTTCATTGTAACAGAGCTGTTCCCCCAATTCGCGATTTTCCGTGACATCCGACCCGATGGAATAGATCCACAGGAGATTGCCCTTAGAATCATAAATGGCCCGGTCCTGCCACTCGTACCAGCGCTTGATGCTATTGCATTCCATGCTATAAATGCCGCGGCTGATCCTTCGTAAAGGGTTCAGGGATTGGTAAGCGTTGATCCTCGCCTCCCGGTCTTCCGGCAGGAAGAAATTCCCAATCGGTTTACCGATCAGGTCATCCTTGGGTTTCATATAACACATGGAAAAGCTCTTGTTGACGTAAGTCAGGATCCCTTCCGCCGTAAATTCACAGACCAGCGTCGGCAGATCGTTCAGTATCTTGTCATGCTTCTCAAGCATGTTATAAACTGTATCTTCCGTATTGTCGCAATAATTGCTTCTGGCTTTTACCAGCGTCTGCAGCAAAGTGTTCGCCTCGCCTCCCTCAGACCAGAATGCCACCGGTAGCGCCATCAGATTCTTGTCCTCACGGATTGAGTTTTCATCCGGCATATCGCCAACGACAACCACGTCCACAGACCGTTCCGATATGAGCGTCGCCGCTTGAAAAGCATTACTTGCCTGTAGCATGTATGCATCGGAAAACCAGGTATCCATCCAACTTCTGATTGCGTTTGAACCACCATACGCATCAATCACCAAAAATACTATATCCTGCCCAGCCATAAGCCTACCTCTTTCCTAATGAGAGTTTACACCCTCCTTTGACCAGTATACTACTCAGTCCTTCTCGTGCTACTTTTAGTATACTATAGAGAAGCCAAAGAATCCATCGGGACTTAAATTTAAAAAACGTCACGGCGGACCGTGACGTCATTACTCATTTTATTCGCTTAAGCATCAAGTTTCTGCTTCAGCACTTTATTGACGATACCCGGATTGGCTTTGCCTTTGGTTGCCTTCATGACCTGACCAACCAGGAATCCGATGGCTTTGCCCTTACCACCTTTGTAGTCCTCTACAGACTGGGGATTGGCAGCCAAAACTTCATCCACCACCGTTTCGATGGCACCCTCGTCACTGACCTGTACCAGGCCCTTTTCCTCGACGATCTGTCTCGGTGCCTTGCCGGTCGCCACCATTTCAGGAATAACCTGTTTGGCGATCTTGCCGCTGATGGTTCCGTCTTGCATCATGGTGATCAGCTCGGCCATATCTGCCGCGCTTACATCGGTTTCATCCACCCGAAGGTACTTCTCATTCAGGGCCTTGGAAAAATCACCCATCAACACGTTGGTGATGGCCTTGGGATCGTTCACCTTGGCGCGTACACCATCGTAGAAATCTGCCATCTCCAGTGTATCGGTAATCACCATGGCATCATATGCAGACAGGCCATCCACTTGGATCAGGCGCGTTCTGCGCTCCGCCGGCAATTCCGGCATCGTGCTTCTGACCTCTTCAATCCATTCGTCGGAAATGACAATGGGTGCCAAATCAGGCTCAGGGAAATAGCGGTAATCATGGGCCTCTTCCTTGCTACGCATCGAGATGGTGATTCCTTTGGAATCGTCCCAGGTTCTGGTCTCCTGTACGATGACACCGCCCGCTTCAATGACCTCGATCTGACGGGCGATCTCATAATCAATGGCACGTTGCAGCGCCTTGAAGGAGTTCATATTCTTGGTCTCAGTCCTAGTGCCGAATTTTTCCCGGCCGACAGGACGTACAGATACATTGGCATCCACTCGCAGGGAGCCTTCCTCCATTTTGCAGTCGGAGACATCAATGTAGCGGATGATTTTCCTCAGTTCCTCTACATAAGCTCTGGCTTCCTCAGAGCTACGGATATCCGGCTCGGAAACGATTTCCAATAGCGGCACACCCACACGATTGTAATCGACCAGGGAGCCGCTGGATGTCATGATGGTATTTCCGTTGTGTACCAGCTTGCCCGCATCTTCTTCCATGTGGGCTCTGGTGATGCCTATGACCTTCTCTGTACCATCTTCCAGCTCGATGAGCAATGAACCATGCTCACAAATGGGCTGGTCGAACTGAGATGTCTGGAAATTCTTGGACAAGTCCGGATAGTAATAGTTCTTCCTGTCGAATTTGTTGTACGTATTGATCTGTGCATCCACGGCCAGTCCGGTACGAATACCGAAAACCACGACTTGCTTATTGAGCACCGGCAACACGCCGGGAAGTCCCAGACATACGGGGCAGACATGGGTATTGGGCGCTCCGCCAAACTCAGTCGAGCAGGAGCAGAATATCTTAGTTTTGGTTTTCAGCTCTACGTGGACCTCAAGTCCGATGACGGCTTCATATTGTGTCATTATTCCACCTCCAGAACCGGGCGCTTGGTATGGAAATCCGTAGCGCGCTCGTAGGCATGCGCCGCCTTCAGGATGGTTCCCTCGGCGAACGGAGCCCCAATCAGCTGCATGCCGATAGGCAGTCCGTCTACGAATCCGCAAGGCATAGACACTGCCGGTACGCCGGCCAAGTTGATGGTCACGGTACAAATATCCGACAGATACATGCTTAAGGGATCTTCTGTTTTCTCACCGAACTTGAAGGCTGGGCCTGTGGCCGTCGGTGTCAGCAGTACGTCATATTTCTCAAAGGCCTTGTCGAAGTCCTGCTTGATCAAGGTACGAACCTGCTGAGCCTTCTTGTAATACGCGTCATAATAGCCGGAGCTGAGCGCATAGGTACCCAGCATGATGCGTTTTTTGACCTCATGACCGAAGCCTTCAGCCCTGGTCCTAGTGTACATGCTGAAAACATCTTCAGCTTCCATGTCACGGTAACCGTAACGCACACCGTCAAATCGGGCCAGGTTGGATGAACATTCGGCCGGTGCAATGATGTAGTAGGCCGGAAGAGCATACTCGGTGTAAGGCATGGAGATTTCCTCCACTTCAGCTCCCAGGCTCACAAAGGTCTTGATGGCTTCCTTGACCAGCGCGACTGTGCGCTCATCCAGTCCTTCACCATAATATTCCTTGGGCACACCAATTTTCATGCCCTTGATATCTTGGTTCAGATAGTCGCGGTATCGGGGTACAGCTACATCGGCCGAGGTGGAATCCCTCTTGTCGTACCCGGAGATGCTCTCCATGACCAATGCACAGTCCTCTATGTCCCTGGTGAAGGGCCCGATCTGGTCCAGACTGGATGCGAAAGCGATCAGTCCGTACCGGGATACCCGTCCGTAGGTCGGCTTCATGCCCACCAAACCGCACAAGGAGGCTGGCTGGCGGATCGATCCGCCTGTATCCGATCCCAAGGAAAATACCGCTTCACCGGCCGCAACACAGGCTGCCGGACCACCGGAAGATCCCCCGGGTACGCAATCCAGGTTCCAAGGGTTCCTGGTCGGGAAGAAACGAGAATTCTCGTTCGAAGATCCCATCGCGAATTCGTCCATATTCAGTTTACCCATCATTATGCCGCCCGCACGGTTCAGGTTTTCCATCACGTGGGCATCATAAGAGGGTACGTAGTTTTCCAGCATCTTGGAGCTGCAAGTTGTCGTAAAACCCTTGGTAGAGATGTTGTCCTTGATTCCCATGGGAATACCGGCCAACGGGGAGAGTTCCTCACCTTTGGCTCTCATGGTATCGATCTCCTTGGCTCTATCCATGGCCAGTTCTTCAGTCTGGCTCACCATGGACTGCACTTTGGGTTCCACCTTGCGGATATGTTCATAGTGCTCGCTCACGATCTCCAGGGAGCTGACTTCTTTGTTCTGCATCAGACCGCTGAGTTCGTGGGCACTCATTTCATGAAATTTCATGTTCTTTACCTCGCTACATAATTTTAGGCACACGGAACTGGTTGTCTTTGGCCACTGGTGCGTTGGCTACCACTTCCTCAGGATCCATCGAAGGCTCCACTACATCTTCACGGAATACGTTCTTGATGTCCAGCACGTGGCTGGTCGGGGGCACACCGCTGGTGTCCAGCTGGTTCAATGTATCCATGAATCCAAGAACCGCATTGAGTTCTTCGGTATACAGTACTTTTTCTTCTTCCGTCAGTTCCAAACGTGCCAGTTTGGCAACATGCTCGACGTCCTTTTTGCTAATGGACATGTTTTCACCGCCTTTTTCTTAAAAATCCTTCTGTATTGTATCAGAAAACCCGTGTTCTGGGTAGACTACACCTCTTCATTCAGGAAGCTTTGGATTACAACTTTCTCAGCTTCCTCCATGGTCAGACCCAATGTCATGAGCTTGACCAGCTGATCGTTGGCGATGCGGCCGATGGCCGCTTCGTGGATCAGGTTGGCTCCTGCGTGTTCTGCCCGTACTTCGGGTACGCTGGACACCTGGGCTGAATCCATGATGATCGAGTCGCATTGGATGTGTCCGTGGCAATGGTTCCGCCCAGTCATCCTAAGCTCGAACAGCTGTCTGGAATCGCCCTTGCCTACGCTTCTGGATATGATCTGGGCATCGGAATTCTCACCCTTCAGAACGATATCCACGATGCTCTTGGCTTTCTGGACTCCGTCGGTGAGCAAAGACTCCTGGATCAGCAGGCTGGCGTTATCCCCCAGCTCCACCACAGTCTCACGCACCGTATCGTCCACGCCTTCAATCTGGACCATCTCCAGGATGGCTTGGGATCCCTCATCCAGGACCAGCTCGGTCTTGGGATTGAGGAGTCTCTTGCCTCCATCCCCTTCGCCGTAATGTTTTTCCGTATATTTAAGCTTGGCACCCTTTTCCAGATGGAACGTATGCAGCCCATCATGCTGGGAATCCTCGGTACCGCAGTTATGGATACCGCAACCGGCCACGATGCTCACGTCGGATCCCTCTCCAATGCGAAAAGTATTGATCACTCGTTCCTTCAAGCCGCTGGCTGTGATGATCACCGGAATGTGCACTGTCTCCCCTACCGTACCAGGCAGCACGTGGATATCGATACCCATCTTATCTTCTCTGGTCTTGATCTTCACGTTGTCAGTGGAATAGATGCTATAGGAGCCACCATCCTCCCGGATGCTATGGGCGCCTTCGGGCACTCCATCGATGTCTGCTACCTTCCGCAACAGTTCTCTAGCTGTCTTGTCCATAGTCTATCTCCTTGTCGCAGGTGAACTCGCAATAGTCATCATCCTGCAGGATCCTGTGCAGGATCTCTCCCTTGGTGCCGCGTCGGTCGATCCGACCTCCGGATACCAATACGATTTCGTCGGCCAGCTCCATGATCCTCTCCTGATGCGAGATGATCAGCATGCCACCGGACGCCTCATCGTTATGATAGGCCTTAAATGTCTCGGTCAATCTGGTGAAACTCCAAAGGTCGATACCGGCCTCTGGCTCGTCGAATATCGAGAATATCGGTTTCTTGGCCAGGAGGCTGGCAATCTCGATGCGTTTCAGTTCCCCGCCCGAGAGCGAATCATCGATTTCCCGCTTCAGATACTTGTCGGGGCAGAGACCCACCACTTTCAGTACACTGCAGGTGAGATCCTCCTTGGGATTCCAGCCGGCCAACGTCAGCAGCTTGCCGATGGTCAGTCCCTTGAAACGTGGTGGATGCTGGAAAGCGAATCCGATGCCCAATCTAGCCCGTTCTGTGATGTTCAGATCCGTGATATCCCGTCCATCGAAGAGCACACGCCCCGTATCCGGTTTGTATATGCCCATGATAACTTTTGCCAATGAAGACTTGCCGCCTCCGTTGGGCCCGGTGAAGACATAGAACTTGTTTTCGTCCAGGCTCAGGTTTATATCCTGCAGGATCGTGGTTTTCCCCTGATCCGTATCCATGGTCAGACTGATATTTTCTAAGGTTATCATAACTCCCTCGTTTCTTCATTATCTATATGATGGCCTATAAAAGCGCCGTCAGCTCATCTTCCGTAAGGATTTGAACACTCAGATTCCTGGCTTTATCCAGCTTGGAGCCCGCTTCGGCACCAGCCACCAGATAGGTCGTCTTCTTGCTGATAGACGAACTGACCTTGCCGCCATGTGATTCGATTAGGGCTTTGGCCTGCTGTCGACTGTAGTTCTCGAGCGTACCCGTTAACACAAAGGTTTTTCCCGCGAATCTCTGGTCCAGCACCTGCTCCTTCGAGCTGAAATTCACCCCGGCCGCGCGCAACCGCTCGATGACAGCCCGGTTGTTGGGCTGTGAGAAAAAGTGTGCGACACTGGCAGCCACTTTCACGCCTACATCCCGGATTCCGATCAGTTCTTCTTCCTCGGCCTGCATCAGTGCGTCCATCGTACCGAACTCCCTGGCCAGGACCGAAGCCGCCTTCTCTCCCACGTGGCGTATACCCAACGCAAAGATCAGGTTCTTCAAATCACGTTCCTTGCTATTCTCGATGGCCTGGATCAGGTTGTCTGCACTCTTCTGGCCCATGCGGTCCAGATGAAGTAGCTCCTCAGCCGACAGACCGTACAGGTCGGCGGCGTTGCTCACTAGCCCCTCATCAAATAGCTGTTCCACTTGTTTCTCACCCATTCCGTCAATATCCATGGTTTTTCTGGAAACAAAATGGATCAGGCCCCGTTTGACCTGGGCTGGGCAGACCAGTCCGCCAGTACACCGAAGCGCCGATTCCTCGGGCAGACGCACTGTCGGTGAGTCACAAACGGGACAGACATCCGGCAATCGGTAAGGCTCGGATGCAGCCGGACGTTTATTAGGCAGCGAGTGCAATACCTCCGGTATGATATCTCCCGCTTTCTGCACCAGGATCCGGTCCCCGATGCGTATATCACGCTCGTCGATGATATCCTGGTTGTGTAACGAAGCCCTGGCAACGGTGGTTCCGGCCAACTGCACCGGTTCGAACACCGCTGTCGGTGTAAGCGTTCCCGTCCTGCCCACGTTGACCTCGATATCCAAAAGTGTTGTTTCAGCCTGATCTGGCGGAAACTTGAAGGCAATGGCCCATTTGGGGCTCTTATTGGTAAAGCCCAATAACTCCCGGTCAGCCAGATCGTCTACCTTGATGACGATCCCGTCTATCTCGTAGTCAAGCTCATGCCTGCGTTCCGTCCACTCAAGGCAAAAAGCAATCAGCTTCTCCACATCGGTGAAGCGACTGCTGTTGTTTTCCACGGAGAACCCCTGACTCTTCAGCCAGTCCAATTCCGCTTTCTGGCTGGAAAAGGGTTCCTTTTCACTCTCCAGGTAGGTCACGTCATAGATGAAGGAGCCTAGCTTGCGTCTTCTAACCACTTCAGGGTCCAGTTGGCGCATACTGCCAGCTGCCGCATTGCGCGGGTTGGCGAAGGTTTTCTCCCCTTCCTCCTCACGTTTGCTGTTGATGCTCGCGAAAGCCTCCTTGGGCAGGTAGACCTCGCCACGAACCTCCAGCACCGCGGGCACATCACCCGAGAGTGACTTGGGTATATCCTCGATCCGCATCACGTTTCTGGTTACATCCTCGCCAATGAACCCGTCTCCGCGGGTCGCTCCCACCATGAGTTCCCCTGATGTATAGACCAGGGCCATGGACAGTCCGTCGATTTTCATCTCGGCTGTATAGGCCACCTCGCGGTCCAGGGCTTCCCGGCATCGCCGGGCAAAATCCCTCAGCTCTTCTTCGTCCATGGCGTTGGCCAGACTATAGAGCTTGTTCCTGTGACTGTACTGGCCGAAACTTTCCACCGCCACACCGCCCACCTGCTGGGTGGGTGACGTTGACTCTTTTAGTTCTGGATACTGATTTTCCAATGACTCCAGCTCGCGAAGCAGCATATCGTACTCGAAATCGGAAACACTGGGATCGTCGTTTTGATAGTATTCACGGTTATAGGTTGCAATCAGATCGCGCAGTTCACGAGCGCGCGACGTAGCTTTGTTCAGATCCAGCATGCTTCCTCCCAATAGATTCTAGTCCGCCCGACGTACCGGGGCGTATTCTGCGATGAAAATCTTGATTCCCTGACCCGGGAAAGCGATTGACAGTTCCATCTGTGGGCCTGCACCATCGGTCTTGACCACGGTGCCCTCGCCGAACTTGGCGTGGATGACCCGGTCTCCCAAACGGAAATCCGAAATCTCTCCGATACTGGCCGTCTCCTGCTCCAGGTTCTTGAGCTTCTTCTGTTCCTTCTTGCGTTCGAAACTCATCTTGATGCAATCCGCCGGGATCTCCTCGATGAACCGTGACGGTTGATTGTATTTGGTCATGCCGTACATGTTACGCTGCCAAGCCCGGGTGATGTATACCTTTTCCATTCCCCTAGTGATGCCCACATAACAGAGCCGGCGTTCCTCTTCCATTTCGCTTTCTTCATACAGAGCCCTCTGGTGCGGAAAAATGCCTTCCTCCAGACCAGCCAGGAATACCACAGGGAATTCCAGACCTTTGGCCGCGTGCAGCGTCATCAGCGTCACCTGTTCTCCGGACGCGTCGCTGGCATCCAGGTCGGTGTAGAGGCTGGTGGCCGCAAGGAATTCCTCCAGATGCTTGTCTTCCGCGTACTTATCGAATTCCAATGTCTCACTCAGAAACTCCTGCAAGTTCTCAATGCGGTTGACGGCCTCAGTGGTGCCTTCTTGCTTCAAGGCGTCGAGATAGCCTGTATCCTTCAGTATTTCCTCAGCCAAAGTGGTCAACGGAACCTTGTCCACCTGTTCATGGAACTGCATCATCATCTTATAGAAAGCCTTCAGTTTGTTTCTAGGTCCGCTACCGACTGTATCCAGCAGATTGACCGCTTCTAATGCGCTTACCTGGTTGGCCGTGGCATATGCCAGAATCTTGTCTACGGTCGCCACACCGATACCCCGTTTGGGTACGTTGATAATGCGGCCCAGGTTGACGAAGTCCTGGGGATTGTTGAGCACCTGCAGATAGGCCAGGATATCCTTGATCTCTTTCCTGGAATAGAAAGAGGTACCGCCGTATATGCGGTATGGGATGTTCTGACGGATCATGGCTTTCTCCATGGCCCTTGACTGGGCGTTGGTGCGGTAGAGGGCCGCAAAATCCGGGTAGCTCCGTCCCTCATCCTGCATGCATTTTTCTATCTCATTGGCGATGAACCAAGCTTCATGATTCTCATCCTGGCCTTCGTAGACCTTAAGGCGCACACCTTCCCCCTTGTCGGTCCAAAGATTCTTCTCTTTACGCTCCATGTTGTTGCAAATGACTGCGTTGGCCGCCCGTAGGATGCACCCAGTGGAACGGTAATTCTGGTCCAAGGTGATGACCTTGGCATCCGGATAGTCCTTCTCGAAATCCAGGATATTCTGCATATCGGCGCCACGCCAGCCATAAATGGACTGGTCCGGGTCGCCTACTACGGCGAGGTTCCGGTGCTTGGCGGCTAACAGGCGTACCAGCAGGTACTGCACGTAGTTGGTATCCTGATACTCGTCCACCGAGATGTAGCGGAACTGATTCGCGTAGTACTCGCGCACTTCGTCATGTTCCTTCAGAAGTCTCAGTAGCATGACCAGCAGATCGTCGAAGTCCAACGCATTTGCGCTTTTTAACTGCTTGGCATAAATCTGGTAAACCTTGGCCACGATCTCCGCATGGTACTCCGTGGCTTCCTCGAGAGCCTGTTTTGGCGTCTTGAACTGGTTCTTGAGATCCGATATGGCCGCGATCATGCCCCGCGGGGTGTTCTTCTTGGGATCCAGATCCAAGTCCTTGATGACCTTCTTCAGCAGCTTGAGGCTGTCATCCCGGTCGTATATGGCGAAATTGTTGTCATAACCCATCTTGTTGATGTGTTTTCTGAGAATCCGGTTGCCCATTGAATGAAACGTGGAAACGAAAAGCCTGCGGCCTTTTTCTGGACCTACCAGCTTCTCCACACGCTGTTTCATCTCCCTGGCCGCCTTGTTGGTGAAAGTGATGGCCAGAATCTCTTCCGGATTCGCTCCCTGTTCCAGCATATAGGCGATACGGGTGGTCAGTACCTTGGTCTTGCCTGAACCGGCTCCTGCGAGTATTAGGAGTGGTCCGTCTATATGTTCTACTGCCGTTTTTTGGGCAGGATTGAGATTTTCAAGTAAATTCATTTTTGTCTCCCTTTTTTAAACAATCTTTTCCTATTATACCAAAGAATCGCACTTCTCAGTATCAATTTTTCCCCTCTCCCTATATTATCAGACTTTCGCCTGTATATAACGTTCATTCCGCGAGTTTTCTGCAGATTTCCGTCACTTTCTTACCTATAGAAAAGAAGAAGCTGATAGGAATCTATAGACTACCACAAAGCGCCTATGATAATATTAAAAGAAAGAAGGAGAACCGCATGCGGGACTTGTTTAACGCACTAATCAGACGATTCGGCTTCATATTGCTGCTTCTGGCCTTCTGGCTGGGGTTTTCACCCGCCATTACCGTTCAGGCGGTATGCACGGGTCTTTTTCTCAGCGTCATCATTAAAAAAGCATCAGACTATCTATTCCAAGACATTTACCGTATCTCTGTGGATTGCCGGTTTATCTTGGGATTTTTTTCGTATTTCATTAATCTGATCCGCAACATCTTTTCAAGCGCCTTTGCCATGGTGCACATCGTTTTCGCCAGGAAAGACGATCCGGTGATCTTCAATGTACACCTGACGAACGACAATCCTCTGGTAGTCACCCTAGTGGCCAACGCCATCACCCTGACACCTGGAACCATCACCCTGGAAGTCAGCGATGATCATGTGCTGAGCGTCCTGTCGATTTCGACCGATAAGGGTGGAACTGATGCCATGGCACAGGATATCATCGACGCCTACGAGAAGCCATTCAGAAAGATCCAGCGGAGGGACGCATCATGAATCTACTTTATATAAGCATTTTTATCATCGGTATATCCATGATCGGCGAGCTTTTCCGCCTCCTTCGGGGTCCAACCTCCTGGGACAGACTGATGGCCGCCAACCTGATCTCCGTCAAAGGCCTGATGACCCTCGCCCTGTTCGCCTACTACAACCAACTGGAGTATTTGCTGGATGTGGCCCTTACCTACGGCATCATCGGTTATATCGGCATCATCTTGATTGCCAACTTTCTTGCGGAAGGGAGGAACGACCATGACTGATCTGTCCTTACTCTCCATTCTGGGAACCGCCGGTTTCCTGCTGGCCTGGTTCTTCCTGATGGTGGAAGCCTATGGTTTGATTGCACTAAGGAACATCTACAGCCGCATGCTTCTGTCCTCGTTGGCGGACACGGTTGCCATCCTACTATTGTTCGCAGCCATCCTTCTGACTGAGCACAGTCTGGCCGGTTCCAGCAAGATGCTGATCCTTCTCGCATTCCTGATGGTTATGAATCCCATCACCTCGCACCTGATCGCCCGTTCCGCCCGACGTAACGGCATCGGCCTGAGTGACCAAAGGGAGGAGGATTGATATGCGCATCGCCTTCCTGAGCTTTCTTCTGCTGATCGTGCTGGCCATCATCTTCTCCAAGAGCACCATCCGGGCCATCATCATGCTGTGTGTGTTTTCCATCATATCGTCCCTTATGTACTATCTCTATCAGGCCCCGGACGTGGCCATGGCTGAGCTGGCCATCGGGGCTGCCATCGTACCGTTGATCTACGTCATCAGCATCACCAGACAGAAGAAATACATCGTCATCGACAACACCAAGGACCGTTTCCTGGACCAGGGCATGGCAGGCTACATGTTCCTGTCCCATTTTTGCAAGAAGCAAAACCTGGATATGGTCATCATGAGGGAGATACCCGAGGATGAATCCTTCCTCTTCTCCAGAAAAGATATCGACCTGATTGTAGAACGCGACACCCGCATGCCCGGCACCAGTGCCAGTTACCACGTAAAACCCACAGACCGGCGCTACCTCTTCAAGGGTTCGCGCTCCAGTTACATATTCAACGACCTGCAGAAGCAGCTACAGATAGAATCCTGCACCTTTGCGCGGGCCGTGAGCATCGAAGAAGGTGAAACCCATGACTAAGAAGAAAAATACCATGCCCTGGCTCGATGACCTGAGTGCACTCATCAGGCGCCATATCTTCACATTGCGCATCCTGAAGTACACCTTCCTGCTGCTGGCCATGGTCGTCATCTTCATCGAACTGAACTTCACCTTCATGCATGAGAGCCTGATGCTCGCTACACCTTATCTAAAAAACTACTACCTGAATCATTTCCTGACAGATACCGGCGCCATGAATTCAGTCAGTGCCATCTATCTGGATTACCGCATCTTCGACAGTATTTTCGAGGCGGGCATCTTGCTGATTGCCGTAACCGGCATCATCTTCATCGCCGGTAGTGATAAGGGGGATCATTATGAAAAATTCTAAACTGCTCATAAATGTATCCCGTATGGTTTTCCCCTTCATCGTCCTGTTCGGATTGTATGTCATCCTGCACGGTGCGAATTCACCCGGTGGGGGATTCCAGGGCGGCGCCATCCTGGCGACCGGCTTCCTGATTACCTATTTCAGCCATCCTTCGCGCACCGTCAACGTCCACCGATTGGTCATCATGGAAAAGAACCTGTTCTTCATCCTGCTGCTGGTGGTCCTGACCCAGTTCTTAATTCCCATCACGCCATCTTTCTACCTGATGGCCCTGAACCTGATTATCGGACTCAAGGTCGCCATCGGCCTGACGGCTATCGTGGCGGTATTCATTGAGGAGGGACGCTGATGCACATTTCATTGGAAACATTCCTGATTCTGGCCATCATCCTGACCGGATTCGTGGGACTGGCCACGGCCAAGAATATCATACGCTCCATCATCTGTCTGAATATCACCCAGACAGGCATCATCCTGCTGTTCCTCTCCTTGGTCTTCAAACCGGGGATGTTGCCGCCGGTAATGCCTACGCCACTTGCGGCCATGGTGGACCCCACGCCGCAAGCGCTGGTCATCACCACTATTGTGATCGGGGCTGCCATCACCTCGCTGGCCCTGATGATGAGCATCAAGATCTTCCACCACTACGGCACCCTCGATTGGAACGATCTGTCAAGAAGGGAGGGCTAACATGTTCACACTCCCTCTGTTCTTGGTTTTCATCCCCATCGTCACTGCCATCTTCATTTACATCCTGGAGAAAAAATGGGGCAACTATCTGGTCTTTGTTGCTCAGTCCTTCATGAGCTATATCTTCCTGCGCCTGATCCTGGTCTTCCCCCAGATCAACAACCAAACCATCGTACTGGGGGACTGGACGCTGGCTTCGGGCATCGCGCTAAAGATCGACAACCTGTCGCTGGCCTTCATCGGGCTTTCCATCTTCCTTTGGTGGCTGGTCCTGCTCTATGCCTGGGAATTCCATGGTACGGACAACAAGTTCCTGTTCTTCCTTTTGTTCCTGGAAGGAACCTTCATGGGACTGTTGATGGTCAACGACCTGTTTTCCTTCTTCATTTTCATCGACATCATCACCATCCTCTCGTCCATCCTGGTGGTCTACAAGAAAGACGGCTGGTCACTACGGTCCGGCCTATACTATCTCTTGATCAACTCCATGGGCATGCTGACCTACCTGCTGGGATTCATGATCATCTACATGCTGACTGGGACATTGAACTGGGATCTGGCCACCACCAGGCTTGCAGCGCTACCACCCACGGCAGCTGTGACTACGGCCTATGTGCTGATGAGCGCCTCGGTCACAGTGAAAGCCGCCTTCTTCCCAACCTTCAACTGGCTCTCCAGGGCCCATGGTAGTGCACCGGCCTCGATTTCCACGCTGCTCTCCGGCCTGTTGGTCAAAGGAGGACTGTACGGATTCATCCGCATACAGGAGCTGTTCGGCGGCAGTCCGCTGGGCGATTTCTATTTCTACCTGGGATTCGTGACCGCCCTTACCGGCATCATCTTCGCCATTTCCCAGAAGGACATCAAGCAGATCCTGGCCTTCCACACCATCAGCCAGGTAGGCATCATGCTGATCGGCATCTCCAACATCCAGACCGACATCTACTATGGCGGTCTGATCCATCTGTTCAACCATGCCATATTCAAGTCTCTTCTTTTCATGGGAGCCGGGGTGATTATCAACCATTACCGAACCAGGCGGCTGACCGAGATCCGGGGTGTCCTAAAGCGCTTCCCACTACTCTCAGTTGCTATGTTCGTAGGTATCCTGTCCATCACCGGCACGCCATTCTTCAGCGGTTACCTGGGCAAGTATGTCATCACCCATGAACTGGAAGCGAGACCCTTTTTCTACTACCTGTTCCAACTGATCAACCTGGGCACCATGGTATCCTTCATGAAGTTCTCCCAGATTTTCTTCCCTGACACCGAAAAGAGTCTGGCTTTCACACCGCATATGGAGGGAAAACACATACCTCTAAAGGCCCAGCTGAACATCCCCATCTTCACCCTGGCTTTCACCTGCATCTTCCTGACTTTCGGTTACAGTTTTCTGGGAGACCTGCTGCAAGCCGAGTTCCCGGTAATCCATCTGGTCGAATCTAAGAAGATGCTGCAATGGGCGGTGCTGGCCACATTGGCCTTCCTGATCACCCGCTACCTGATCTTCACCGACAGGATCACCC
This sequence comes from Clostridia bacterium, assembly GCA_030625965.1. Taxonomy (GTDB): domain Bacteria; phylum Bacillota; class TC1; order TC1; family UBA5767; genus UBA5767. The sequence goes on along the minus strand of DAOUPV010000014.1, from coordinate 6,878 downwards.
CGTTGATGCACCGCATCCGGGAAACCAAGATACCCTTTTACAACACGGCCTACATGTTCATCCTGCTGATTGCCACCATGTTCCTGTTCGCACTCTAATACATCGAAAGTAAAGCCGCCATCGGCGGCTTTACTTTCGTCCTATACCCCGTATCCTTCGGGGTTGTTTTTTTGCCAACGCCAGGTATCCTGGCACATCTCCGTCAAACCCTTTTCGACTGCGAATCCCAGCTCCTTGCTGGCTCTCCCAGAATCGGCATAGCAGACAGCGATATCTCCAGGGCGCCTCTCCACGATCTCATAGGGCACCTTGCTGTCCGAAGCCTCTTCAAAGGCATGGACGATCTGCAACACAGAATAACCATTACCGGTTCCTAGGTTGTAGATGCCCAGCAGGTTCTCCTCCCCCGTCTTACCCAGCGCCAACAGATGTCCTTTGGCCAGATCCACTACATGGATGTAATCACGTACCCCGGTACCATCGACAGTCGCATAATCGTCACCGAAGACCGAGAGTTTCTCCCTCTTACCTACGGCGACCTGGGCCACAAAGGGCAGCAGATTATTGGGGATACCGGCCGGGTCCTCTCCGATACGGCCGCTGGTATGGGCCCCGATGGGGTTGAAATAACGCAGGATGGCCACCGAGAAGTTCTCCCAAGAACCCTTCAGGTCAATAAGCATCTGCTCGATCATCAGCTTGGTCCGTCCATAAGGATTGGTGGGTTGCAGTGCTGCCGTCTCCTGGATGGGAACACTCACCGGGTCACCGTAAACGGTGGCCGAGGAGCTGAACACCATGCGTTTCACCTGGTGCTTCCTCATGGCCTTCAATAGATTCAGCGTACCGCAGACATTGTTCTCGTAATAGAGCAACGGTTCAGCCACCGATTCCCCCACGGCTTTCTTGCCCGCGAAATGGATGACCGAATCGATCGGATAGCTGTTGAACACCTGCTCCAACGCATCCACATCCAAAAGGTCAGCCTTGACGAATTCGAGCCTCCTGCCGGTGATTTCCATCACCCGCCTAAGCGACTCCTCCGAGCTGTTGGATAGGTTGTCCAGCACCACTACCTCATGGTCAGCCTGCAACAGTTCTACCAATGTATGTGAGCCGATGTATCCGGCTCCTCCAGTTACTAAAATCATAATTCCTCCAAAATATAGATTGCTTCCTTAGTATATCATGCTTCAACTGTAGGAACACCAGTTTCCCCGGAATCGGTCAACACATTGATCCATTTGCGGGAACGGAAACGGAAGGTCCCGATCACCATCTTGAAGACTTCCTCAGAGAAGAATGCCAGGTAAACCCAATGCACTGGCAGTTTGAGCCATAAGCCTGCCACTGTGCCCAAGGGCAGTGCCACCAGCCAGACACCGATCAGGTCCAGCATCAGGCAGTAGGTCGTATCGCCACCGGCCCGGAGCACCCCGGTCACCATGGTGATGTTGTAACTGCGGGCAGCCACCAGCAGTCCCATGATGCGGATGGTCTTGATCGTTAGGGCGGCCGTGTCACCTGCGATATTGAACGGCAGAATGATGACAGGGGCCAGCAGGGTAATCAGGAGACCCAGGACTACACCGGCCAGGAACGAGATTTTGAGTAGCCGTCCTCCATTGAGGTGGGCCAGCTCCTTATCCCGCCTTCCCAAGGTGTTGCCGATCATGATGGCGGTTGCTCCACCAATCCCGAAGTACAGAGATTGCAGCAACCGCTCTACGGTAATGGTGATGGATACCACCGTTACCGCCTGGGCATTCATCCGCCCATAGACCATCATGTAGAGAGTCACGCCGACCACCCAGACGATTTCATTGAGAATGACTGGGCCAACGATACGCACGAAGCGCGTCATGAAGATCTTATCAATAATCTTAAAGCTGTCCTTGTGCACCGCACCCGGCAGTTGTTTGCCGAATACCAGTCCCAGTACCAGAGCGGACTCTATGATTCGGGAGAGCACCGTGGCCAGGGCCGCGCCCTCCACGCCCATGGCCGGCAGTCCCATCTTGCCGAAGATCAGCAGATAATTGAACAACGTGTTGGCTCCGAATGCTACGATGGACACGTACAGGGGAAAGCGGACCTTCCCGGCAGACTTCATGACCGACTCATAGAGGAAAGCCGCCCCCGTGAACAAGTAGCTGAAACTGGCAATGCGCAGATATTTACTGGCAAGAACCACCAGTTCACGGTCGTGGGTAAACAGGCCCATGACCTGCTCTGGGACCAGAAAAGCAAAACCGAACATGACCAGAGTCGGGACCACGGTGAAGATCAACCCCATGGCTGTGGCCTTATTGAAATCTCTAATGTTCTTGTCACCCCAATATTGGGCTGTGAACACAGAGGTTCCGCTTACGATGCCGAACAGGATGACAATAAATACGAAAAAAACCTGGTTTGCCAACCCAACGGCGGCGATCTCAATACCGCCCAGCCGACCGATCATCACCGTATCCAGGAAATTGAGTCCGTTAATAATCAGGTTCTGCAATGCGATAGGCACACCCAATAAAAGTAGCGATTTATAAAATTTCTTTAATTCCATGACTTGCACCAATACTTTCCTACATTCTCAAGCTATCATAGCCAAAACGAACCGGACTGGCAATCATTACGCTAAAAAAAGATGGAGCCTAAGGCTCCATCTTGTTTTGGCGTATTCCCGTACAAGGGAGTTTCGGGGGGGAATAAGCCAGTTGGTATAGTAAGACCGTAGTCCTAAAATCGTTTTTTCTACCTCGCTTAGGTAGTCCGGTTACCACTTAATAGTAGAACAGTTAACCAGGTTTGTCCAGTGTTTCGTGCTTTTACATGAGTTATTTCTGCTGAAACACCATATATCTAGTACCGCCCGGGCATCTTTTCAAACCGAACAGCAACAGCGCTGAAACACTCAGTAGCGCGAGATCCAGACAACCAGCCAGTGCTCTCCAATCAAGGCACACAGCTAAGGCCAGTAGCAATAGAAGACAGCCTGTCAAACGCAACGTCTTCCTGCGATACAGACAGCGTTCACTCTCATCCAGCGGTTTATCGTCAGCCTGCATCGGTGCCAGCAAGACCAGGACCGAGGTAGCAGCGAGTGCGGAGATAACCAGCATTCCAGAAGACCAATCCAAGTGCCGCATCAGTTCCAGCACCGTAATCATCAGAATCAAAGAACAAACGTAGCACCTTAGTGGTGACTTGGCGTGATACCCACCCGCATAAGTCCTTAGTGGATAGTACCCTGCCAGGAAGGCCATGCTTTGCCAAACGAGATCCAAAGCCAGAGCCAAGAGCAACACGCTCGAGATATTCAGGATCAGCAGGAAACCCTGCCTCAGTCCGTAGACATAAAGCTCCCTGTCGCTTTTGGCAACCAGCTGGCTTGTGACCAGCCAATCCCCAAAGCGGTTGAGTGTTATCATCTACTCATACCGGCGAAGTCTGCTTGCACCCTCTGGCAATCTGGGTTGATGTATTAGGCATATGCAGGTCGAATTTACATTTAGAGCCGTCACTGCCAGAGCAGCGCTGGCAATTAGTCCGCCCAGCTTGATTATGAGCTTGTTCATATTACCATCCTCCGTATATGAGTATTGCCGTTACCAGCAAAGTCATTCTACAACAGGATGGGCCCTCGTGCCGACTTAGGGTAAAACTACTATATGCTTTTGGTAAAACTAACAGTTTTCAGACTGTAATCGCCGCTCCTTGGTTGTAAAGCAACACCTTGGTATGGAATTTTCCATCCTTGGGTGACAGTTCCAGTGCACCGTTATATTTCTCGACGGATCGTTTCACACTGTTCAGTCCAATGCCGTGATGCTCATGATCATTTTTGGTGCTCCCAAACCTGCCGTTTTGCTGATTCAATTCTCCTTCATAGGGATTGACCATCTGGATATGCAACAGATTTCGTTTGAAAAAGATTTCAAGACGGATCTTTTTCTCAGCTGTGACCAAGGATGCAGCTTCGATGGCATTGTCCAATAGGTTGCCCAAGATCACGCTCAAATCGAACGGCTGAATTGCCAGGCGCTCCGGTATAGTGAGTTTCAGATCCACCTGAACACCCTTCTCTCTAGCCTCATGGATCTTGTAGTTTAAGATACCATCCAGTTCCGAGTTGCCCGAGCGGGCGTATTCGTCCGGATTATCCAGGAATTCTGTTATGCCTTGGGAATAGGTAAGCGTCGCTTCAACGTCCTGTTTCTCCACAAGGCTCTTCAACACCGACAAATGGTTCTTCATGTCGTGACGAAACGTACGCATCTTGTCCTGGGACTGGCGAATCAGTTCGAACTGCTTTACATAAGCTTCGTTCTGTTGCCATAATAGCTCCCTCTCAAACTTCTGCTGGTAGGATCTAACCAAAACATCGTAGAGATAGAATACGAAAATATTGATCAGGAATAAAACAGAGATGCTCGTGATGGTCAGCGCTAGGCTATTGCCCGTTTCTGAAGTGATCAACAGGAACGTGGAAAATAGGGTCCCGATGGGAATTAGGAAAATGGCCAGCCAGTGCAGCACCGACAAATTGACCTGGTTGCGGACCATCTTGAAGTTGGAGAGGATCAGAACCACCATGTAGGATAAAATTTTGGAACTGATCAAAGCAGCAATCAGCTCGACGTCCGTTCCTTTGAAAGAAGCGTTCAAATTCAGGTACTGAAGCCCCAGCACCGTGATGGCCTCGATACAAATCAATATGGCGTACATGAAGACAGTGGCCGTCAGCCTGGATTTCCAGGTCGAGACATAGTTCATGCTCAACATGAAGAAAAGAACCAGATTGCCGACTAGGTTGATTAACGGTGTTTTAAGACTCAGGTAGAGTACAGATATGGCCACAAAATAGACCAGATAGGAAATGAGTTCCACCTTGCGGCTAGTAAGCCGTTCATCGAAAAACATGTGTAAAAAGCGGTAAATTACATATAGAAAGAAAATGTTGGATAAAAGGTAGATAATTGCGTAGTTATCTAATATCATATTCGTCTCCTCCAATGTTGTTGTTCATAATCCAGTTGCGTACATCTTTACGTCTGTTCTGGCTGATGGGCAAAGCAAGTCTGTTGGTCATGGTCACCGATTCATACTGGTATTCAATGACATGGGCGTAATTGACCAGATAGGATTTATGGACAAACAGAAATCCCCGACCACCCAATTGGGCTTCTACGTCCGATAGTTTACCATAGAACTGCCGCTTCTCTTGCTCCATCACGATACTGATCTTTTTACCGGAACTCTCAAAGTACAGGATTTCCTGGATGGGAATCTTGTAGCTGTAGTATCCATTCTTGTACTCGAATATCCGGGTCCCTCGTTCAATCAGATAACGCACCCGGTCCATGGTTTCCGCCAACCTCGCGCGCTCCAGCGGCTTGATCAGAAAGTCTACCGGTCGTATGGTAAAGAGCTCCATAGCATAGCTCTCCTTGCCGGATATGTAGACGATTTTGGTCGCCTCGTTACCCAGATCATACCGCAGCATCTTACCGATTTCAATCCCGTTGATCCTCGGCAGCTCGATGTCCAGGAAAAGCACATCAAAGAACTTCCCCTCCCTCAGGTGCTCCGTCAGAGATTCTCCCGAAGAGAATACCTGCATCTCCCATTCCTGCCTGGTTTCTTCCGCAATATCCGCCAGCATCTGCTCCACCTGGGAGCAGATGTGGCGTTCATCGTCACATATTCCGATTCGTAACATACATATTCACCTATTCATTCATGTCTTCTGGATACTTGTTGCGCTTCGCAGTTGCCAAAGATAACACCAGATAAGCTAGTGCTGCTGCACCGAATGCCATGGCGAAGGGCATCGAAAAATCAATACATACGCCAAAAAATATGCCCAACATTACAGCGATAATGCCATGCCAACGTACACCTTGGTAATATAGCGCATGATTGATCAATCCTACCCGGTACAGATAGAAATCGACGATGATCACACCTCCGATGGGGGCAAAGACCAAAGAAACCAAGGACAAGAAATTCCCCAGATAGTTATACAGGCCCAACATAGCGAGGACACCGGCAGCAACAATGGAAAACATGGTGGGTTTGATGCGGTCTCGTTTATCCAGAAAATTTGTGATACCGAGGCCGGCAGCATAGAAATTGTTGTCCGCTGTGCTCCAGGACAAAAAGATCAGAAGCAGCATCCCATATAGTCCGAAACCCAGGTTATAGAGGATGTCCGGAAGATCTGAGCTGCCTGTAGCCATACCCATCACGGCGCCGACACACATCTGGATGCTGCTGAATCCCAGGAAGGTCAACAGCATGGTAATCAACACATCCCGTTTACGGAGGGCGAATCGCAGAATGTCCGGCGTAGCCACCGCCCCCACAATCCAGGAACCCACCACGATGGAGACCGCCTGCCCGAATTGCATTGGTACTACTGGCTCAATAAGGAGCAGCATAGAAAAGTCCAGCTGTCTTGTAGCCATGACCTCATAGATGCCGAAGCAGGAAATCAACACGATTACCGGTACAGAGATCGAGGAGATCTTGACCATTCCCTTAAATCCGTAGATGGCAGTGATCCCGAAGATTATGGTCAATACCAAGGACAAGAACACATCATTCCAGCCTGTATAATGGCTGAGTGATTTGGCAGCCAACCCGATGCCTATACCCGACCATCCTATAAAGGATAAGGAGAACAATACGGAAACGATCTTCGACCCTCTGATCCCAAAGGCATAGCGGGAAATATAAGCTGTAGAAAGACCAGTATCCTGAGCGATGAATCCCATGACAAGGGCCACCACCAATAGTAATGCATTTCCATGGAATATAGCCATGAAAGAGCGTGATAAACTCAGCCCCTCCGAGATCAGGCTTCCCGTCATGAAATTGGA
>DAOUPV010000027.1 GCA_030625965.1 Clostridia bacterium | reverse complement strand
GATATCACCCAAAGCAAGCGTGACTTAGAGACCATCAAAGCCAACCAGGTAGTCATCATGGAGCAGGAACGGATGGCATCACTCGGTCACCTGATCGGTGGTATTGCACACAACTTGAAGACACCAATAATGTCCCTGGCCGGAGGTATCGAGGGACTTAAGGAACTTGTGGAGGAATATGACACCTCGATTGGTGACGATGAGGTAGTCGATCAGGACCATCACGAAATTGCCAAAGAGATGCAGGTATGGCTGAACAAGTTGGGCCCGTATTGCTCATATATGTCAGATATCATATCGACAGTGAAAGGGCAGGCGGCTCAGTTCAATATCACCAACGCCATAGGATTCACCATCGATGAGCTGTTGAAACGGGTTGACCTCCTGATGAAACATGAATTGAACCGTTACCACTGTTCACTTGCAGTAGATAGTCATATCGAAAGGACAGCGGAGATTCTTGGAGAGGTTAGTTCCCTGGTCCAGATATTCGATAATATTATCATCAATTCCATTCATGCCTACGACGGCCAGCGCGGTGTCATCGAATTGGAAATCAGTGAGGATAAAAGAGGAATCTTGTTTGCATTCAAGGATTATGGTAAGGGTATGACCCAGAGTATCAAAGACAGGCTATTCACAAGCATGGTTACTACTAAGGGCAAGGAAGGAACTGGTTTGGGGTTATATATGTCCTATGCCACCATCAAGGGTCGCTTCGGAGGAGACATGTGGTTTGAATCGGAAGAGGGAAAAGGCACTACCTTCTTCATCCTGATTCCCAGGAATGCTTAGAAATTGACTACTATACTTCCGATTTGCGATAGAGTATAATGGACTGAGAGTTTAATAGCTGACTTAATAAGGACGAGGCGTCGAACATGAGAAAAAGAAAGATCACACCACATTCGAATTACAGAATCATCGCAGTAGATGACGAACTTGGGATTTTAGAATCACTAGAAGTAGTACTTCGACGAAACGGGTATGACTTTGTGGGCGAGACCGACCCTATACGAGCAATTGAAAGAATAAAAAATGAGCATTTTGATTTGATGATTCTGGACTATCTGATGTTCCCCCTGCACGGTGATGAAGTAGTTAGACAGATCCGGGAATTCGACCGGGAGATCTACATACTCCTGCTGACAGGTCACAGGGAATTGGCACCACCACTTGAGACCATCAAATCTCTGGCCATCCAGGGATATTGTGAGAAGAGTGATAAGTTCGATCAGCTGATCCTTTTGGTTGAATCGGGAATCAAGTCTATTGACATGCTCAAAACCATAAAGAAATTCCAAGAGGGTCTTAATAAGATCCTTTTAGCTGTGCCTAAGATTTACCAGTTACAGCCATTGGGCAACATCCTGGAAGAGATACTCCAGGAAATCATGCCGCTTGTGAACAGTGAGGATGCCTTCATCCTAGTGGATGATATCACTGAAATAAATAAAGACGAGAAGGAACACCGGAGTATCTTCCGGGGCCTGGGAAAATACAAAGCGGAAATCACTGATTTCATGGATATGTTTAATCCAGAGCTGATGGCCAACATCGGTCATGCGCGGACGACCAAGCAGGTTGAAATTGTAGATGGCGGAGTAATCCTGCCGTTGCACAACGAGTACTTGGAGTCCATCGGGGTCATCTATGTGGAAATCATGGAAAATGAGCTTTTCCACACTACTGACGGTGTCAGCCTTTTGAAGATTTATGCTAGTCAGGCTGCATCTTCACTGAGCAATGCATTCATGCACAGCATGGTGAACATGAAGAATGATGAACTGAACCGTACATATAATGAACTGAGATTGAGATACATGGACACCATCGTAGCTTTGCGCCTGGTGGTAGATGCCAAGGATATCTATACCAGAGGTCACTCAGACCGGGTCGCCTACTATGCCCGGATGCTGGGAGAAAAACTGAGCTTGGGTGAGGATGATTTGGAAAAACTGAGAATTGCCGGACTGTTCCATGATGTCGGCAAGATCGGCACATCCGACGATATCCTGTCCAAGTCTGAACGGCTCAGCAAAGATGAGTACGAGGAAATCAAAAAGCATCCTTTGCAGGGTGCCCACATACTGTCAGCCGTTTCCATGTTCAAGGAAGTAGTTCCTATCGTGAAATGTCACCATGAGCGTGTCGATGGTAAGGGCTATCCTGAAGGTCTCTATGGGGATGAAATTCCCTACTTTGCTAAAATCATATCCGTAGCAGACGCCTTTGATGCGATGATGTCTGACCGGCAGTACCGCTCGAAATTGGAGCTCGGTACCGCTATCGAACAGCTGAACGGTGGAAGAGGAACCCAGTTTGATACCGGAATCGTTGATATCTTCGTTGGGTTGTTGGCGAATTTTGAAGAGATACAAGAGGAACTGGAAGTACTGAACGAAACCATATTGGATAATATATAGGAGGAGGGACTATAGGTCGAGGCTTATGGTCTTCTCTTTTTTTGGGGGTAGCATGAAACAAAAAAAGTACTATGCGATACACAAGGGACAACCGCCGGTGCCGGCAATCTTGGAAGACTGGAATCTGTGCAAGGAGAAAATCCATAACTTTCCAGGGGCCCAGTACAAAAGCTTCAAGACCAAAGAGGCCGCCATGGCCTATCTGGCCATGAAGGAAGGGGTGGAACCTCTGGTGTTTGCAGCTGACCACCCGGAACTGGCAGAAGGAATCCAGATGGCTCTGCTGGAGGACAAGGAAGACCTGATTTATAACAGACCGAAAGAGACTGAGGTAGACCTCTATGTGGACGGGAGTTTTCAGGAAGGGATCGCTGCCTACGGATATGGTTGTGTACTGGTGCAAGATAGGGAAGTCATCGAGTCGTTCTCCGGTTATGGGAACAAGAAGGATGCAGTGGCTTTGCGTAATGTATCCGGGGAGATGCTGGGTGCTGTCGAGGGACTGAAGAAAGTCTACAACTTGGGGTACAAATCCGTATCGCTGCACTTCGACTACCAGGGCATCGAATCCTGGGCGACCGGGGAATGGAAGCGGAACAACATCCATACCGCGGCCTACCACGAATACATGAAAAAAGTACGAAGGAAGATTCAGATCGCCTTCGTGAAAGTACAGGCCCATAGCGGCAACAAATGGAACGAAATGGCCGATGTATTGGCCAAGGAAGGAGTACAAGCGGCAAAACATGGAAAACATTAAGAATAAAGAGCTGATGAATGGGCTCGTTGAACAACTCTTTCCCCACCGTAAGGACTATCCAGTGAATAGTATGACACCCACCGTGATCAGCGGACCAGAAGGAAATAGGCTGGCCATGCTGGTAGTCGGTGATGACTTGGTTGAAGAATACCTCTGGGCCCATGAAGGCATACCGGAAATTAGCGGAACCATCTACTTGGAGGACAACAAATATAAGATCGGCAAAGACCTGATTATATCCTTTGTAGTCGCCTGCGATGCAGGTATGCTACATTTCGAAACCAATGTGTTGGGTGACGAACAGAAGGCTCAGCAGATGGTATTGGATATTTTATCGAAACCGACGGAGGTCGGAATTTTTGTTGTGGACCAGGACCGAGAAATCGTGGAACTTCTCAAGGCGCATCTCTATCCGGAAAAATATATGGATGTGCTCACTTATTTCGGTATCGAGGTATAGGGATGCACGTAGAATGGAAACAGCAGGTCAAGGAATTGAAAGAGATCCTGAAGGCTAGTGAGAGACTGGTATTTTTGGGAGGAGCCGGAGTCAGCACCGAGTCTGGCATACCGGATTACCGTTCAGCCAAGGGCCTCTACAATCAGGACACGGATGAATTCTATCCGGGCCCTACCATCTTGTCACATCATTTTTTTATGGAGCACCCGGATATTTTCTATCGCTACTATAAAGGTAAGCTGATTCACAAGGAAGCAAATCCCAACCGGGCACACGAGGTACTGGCCAATCTTGAGGCTAACAACCATGTTTATAACCCAGAATATCGACGGTCTGCATGAGCTGGCTGGATCCCAGCTGGTCTACGATATGCACGGTAACATGCAGAGAAACTACTGCCTCGACTGCAATCAGGACTATGATTTAGATTATATTCTGGATACTGCGGACCCGGTACCCCGCTGCTCTAACTGCAGTGGTATCGTTCGTCCGGATGTGGTGCTCTATGAGGAGGCGCTCGACAAGGTGCGTTTATCGGAAGCCATCCGCAAGGTGCGTGCAGCGGATGTCATGCTGGTCGGCGGCACCTCGCTCGAGGTGAATCCTGCGAGGGGATTGGTCAAATATTTCCGGGGAAAACACCTGGTCTTTATCAACTTGGACCCCACCGGACTTGACCACAGGGCGACCATGATTATCCGGGGGAAGATCGGGGAAGTGCTGGATGCGACAGGCCTCTGATTTTGTAGGGATACAGTTATTCTGATATGTCTGATTCACTTGCCACATTGACTGATAAAGCGTACGGTTAAATGGGAGGTACGATTATGGATACATATCGATATATATACGGACCAGTACCGTCTAGACGATTGGGACTATCCTTGGGCGTGAGTCCCATACCGGACAACCATTGCAGCCATTCCTGCATTTATTGCCAATTGGGCAGGACCAGACAATTGTCGGATGTACGGGAGGAATTCTATCCTTTGGAAGAGATTGAAGCAGAGCTGGACCGGTTTTTCGCTTCACCAAAATCATTTGATGTAGTGACCATCGTCGGTGAGGGGGAGCCCACACTGTATCTCAAGTTGGGAGAACTGATCCAGGCCATCCAGAAAAGAACGGACAAGCCGGTAGCTGTCATCACCAATGGATCGCTGCTTTACCGTAAGGATGTGCGTGAAGAGGTGGCCAGTGCCGATCTGGTGCTGCCTTCCATAGACGCGATGACCGAAGAACAATACAGACGCATCAACAGGCCGTGCAGGCATTTCAGCCTGGAGAACCATCTTGGGGGCATCAGAGAGTTTTCCCGGACATACCAAGGCCAGCTATGGCTGGAAACCATGGTGCTCAAGGGAATCAATGACCGGGACGAGGATTTCCTGGCACTTCGAGATTATCTGGCTAATGTGCGCTATGATCGGTTGTACATCAATACACCGGTGAGACCGCCTGCTGAGAGCTTTGTAGAGGAACCGGATCCGGAGAGGATTCGCAGTGCCGTAGAGATCCTGGGTGGTATCGCCATCAACGAACTGTGCACCGAAGGTTTTGGAAGTGATATCGCGGATGACTACGAGGCCATAAAAAGCATCATAAAACGTCATCCCATGAATCAGTATGAAGTGCGCTCCTTCCTGGAAGGAAGAAGGGTGGAAAAACCTGAGCGGATCCTGGACAGACTGAATAGCGATCAAAAGGTACTTAAAATCGAATATAAAAATTATGTTACTTATCGGCTTAATTAACGTGGTGCCGCTATCTAGTCAGCGAGTAGGATTATTATTTTGGAATTGGATATTGTGGTAACGTTTTTCAGGGGTGAGTATTTGTGAAGAGTTATCAGGTCAGAGCAGCGAAACTGAATGATATAGATGAAGTATTCGGTTTTGAAAGAGACTGTGTTATTGAGCATGAACCTAAAGCTGTTGGGAAAATGGGATTCTTGCAGGGATGATTCCATGAAACGGCTGAAGGAAAACCTGGATAGAATGTTTGTCGCCGTCGTCGACGATCAAGCAGTAGGGCATAGCTATTGGAGCTTGTTGGAAGACAAACCGTGCATATACAGCATTTTTGTGATGAATGAAGCACGACGAATGGGAATAGCCTCAGCTCTCATGGATAAATGTGAAAGTCAGATATTGGCCTCTGGGTATAATCAGGCGGGTTTATCTACGATGGTCACAAATCCTGCACAATACGCTTTTTTGAGAATGGGCTATGAAAAGACTGAAACCACAGATGGATGGAGTTACTTCACAAAACTATTGGGGAAGTGAGGGATCCTTCGATATAGCAACTGGCGTTGCTAATAACTGTACCATAGTTGACTTATGAGCAGCTTTTTTATATACTGTGCACATATAGAAAAAAAGACTGTGAACGGGACAGTAGACAAGATGTTTTCTTAAAGAGAGGGGAGCTAAGGCTGAGACTCCCTAGAAAATCCTTGCTTGAAGACCACCCGGGAGTTCCAGACCGATAAGTAGGCTCTGGCGTAGCATCCGCGTTAAGGAATTAAGGAAAGCATTAGCTTTCGAATTAGAGTGGAATCACGGCACTGCGTCTCTAGACGAGTGCCATTTTTTTATGGAGGAGGAAATTATGTTAAACATTACTCTTAAGGACGGAAAGGTCCTGGAAATCGAGAAGGGAACCACGGCTTACCAGGTGGCGGAGAGCATCAGTAAGAAATTAGCCAAGTTTGCTATGGTGGCCAAATTCAACGGCGAACTCATTGATCTGGAAAGTCCTCTCAATGAAGACGGCGAATTGGAGATACTGGATTTCGCATCGGAAGAAGGCCTAGATGCCTATCGTCATTCCTCGGCTCACGTAATGGCCCAGGCGGTACAGAATCTGTTTCCAGATGTCAAGTTCGGCATTGGTCCGGCCATCAAGGACGGATTCTATTATGACTTCGATACCGAGCATAAATTTACTCCGGATGACCTGGAGAAAATCGAGAAGGAAATCGATCGGATTATCAAGGATGACTATAAGTTTGAACGTAGGGAAGTAACCAGGGAGGAAGCACTCAGCTTTTTCGGTGAGAAGAATGAGACCTACAAGGTGGAGTTGATCGAGGCATTGCCGGAAGATTCTGTCATTACCATGTACACCCAGGGATCCTTCACTGACCTTTGCAGAGGACCGCACCTGCCTTCGACCGGCAAACTGAAGGCCATCAAGCTGATGAACCTAGCCGGTGCCTATTGGAGAGGTGACGAAAAGAACAAGATGCTGCAGCGGATCTACGGCACGTCCTTTTTGAAGAAGGGTCAGCTGGATGAGTACCTGAAGCGTTTAGAAGAAGCGAAGAAGCGTGACCACAGACGTTTGGGCAAAGAACTCGACCTCTTTACTATTGAAGAAGAAGGTCCCGGCTTCCCCATATTCCTACCCAAAGGTATGGTCTTAAGAAATGCCCTAGAAGATTTCATGCGCGAGGAATATGAGAAATGGGAGTACGAAGAGATCAAGACCCCCATTATCCTAAACCGCTCGCTGTGGGAGCAGTCAGGCCACTGGGATCACTACAAAGAGAATATGTACTTCACCCAGATTGATGAAGCGGATTACTCCATTAAACCCATGAACTGCCCGGGATGCATGCTAGCCTACAAATATGGCCAGCATTCCTACCGTGAACTGCCCATCCGCTATGCGGAGATGGGTCTGGTACACCGTCATGAAAAATCCGGTGTTCTTCATGGACTGATGCGGGTTCGTGCTTTCACTCAGGACGATGCTCATATTTTCATGCTGTACTCTCAGATTACTGATGAGATCAAAAAAGTTATCAAGATGATCGATGAGATCTACAAGGTATTTGATTTCTCCTACAAGGTGGAGCTTTCTACCAGACCGGAGAAAGCTATGGGCGATATCGCTGTTTGGGACAAGGCAACTGATGATTTGAGACAGGCGCTGGAAGAACTAGAAATCCCCTACGTAATCAATGAGGGTGACGGTGCATTCTATGGTCCTAAAATCGACTTCCATCTGGAGGACTCCATTGGACGGACCTGGCAGTGTGGAACCATCCAGCTGGATTTCCAGATGCCGGAAAAATTTGACATCAACTACATCGGCGAGGATGGACACAAGCATCGCCCGGCCATGATCCATAGAGCAATTTTTGGATCGGTTGAGCGTTTCATTGGAATCTTGATTGAGCATTATGCGGGTGCATTCCCGGCATGGTTGGCGCCGGTACAAGCCAGAGTCCTGTCCATTTCGGAGAACAACCTGGAATACTGCCAGCAAGTGGTCAAAGACTTGAAGAGCAAAGGTATTCGTGCCGAGTTGGATGTGCGTAATGAAAAGATCGGATATAAGATCCGCGAAGCACAGATGCAGAAGATTCCATACATGCTCGTGGTCGGTGACAAAGAGATGGAAAACGGCTCGTTGGCGGTTAGATCCAGATCGACTGGCAAGCAGGAAGTACTACCGGTAGACCAGTTCGCTGAAAATATTCTAGAAGAGATCGCAAGTCGCAGATAATGGTTGACTGGACGAATGTTTTCTGGTATTCTCATTGAAGATATAAGAAAAGAAGAAACGTCCGTTTCTCACCTTACGGCTCACGCTTGTTTGGTTACCGACATTAAGTTTTCGAATGATTTCGAATGATTATGTTATGAAGCGGATGATTTTTCATCCGCTTTTTCTATTAAACCACGGAGGTGAATTCCCATAGCTAAAAATGAAAGAATCAATGATATGATTCGTGCGAAAGAAGTCAGATTGATTGGACCCGAAGGTGAAGCGTACGACATCGTACCGTTGAGCAAAGCAAAAGAGATTGCCAGAGAAGCAGGTCTTGATTTGGTGGAAGTAGCACCCCAGGCCAAGCCACCGGTTTGTAAGGTGATGGATTACGGGAAATTCAAATACGACAAACTGAAAAGAATGAAAGAAGCAAGAAAGAAACAAAAAACAGTTGTCGTAAAAGAAGTGAAATTCAGAATCAAGATTGAAGAGCATGATTTCCAGGTTAAAGCTAAGAATGCCAGAAAATTCTTATTGGCAGGCAACAAGCTGAAAGTAACCATCATGTTCCGAGGCAGAGAAAGAAGCCATCCAGAAATGGGTCGGGACATATGTCTCAAATTGGCCAAGCAGATGGATGCGTTCTCAAGCATCGAGAAGATGCCCAAGGCCGAAGGCCGAAACATGATCATGATCTTGAATCCTCTTCCTGAAAATGAAATGGAAGCATACTTGAAAGCACAGGAAAAGTTAGCAAAAGAAACTGAAGCAAAAGAACCAGAAACACAAGTTAGCGAAGCACAGGTTAACGAAGAACAGGTTACAGAAGCAGAAGCTGAAACTACAAGTGAAGAATAGATAGCTGAAGGAGGAAAAACTATGCCAAAGATGAAAAGCCACAAAGGCGCAGCAAAACGTTTCAAGAAGACCGGTAGCGGTAAATTCAAGAGAGCACACGCTTACACCAGTCATATTCTGGAGCACAAGAGTCCCAAGCAGAAACGTAATTTGAGAAAAGTTAGTGTATTAAATTCGACTGAGCAGAAGCGTGTAGCAAAACTTCTGCCCTACGCTTAGAAAGATTTTAGGAGGAAAAGCACATGGCAAGAGTAAAAAGAGGGGTTACCGCCCGTCGGCGTCATAAAAAAATATTAAAACAAGCCAAAGGTTATTTTGGCATGAAATCAAAGATTTTCAGACCTGCTAACCAACAGGTTATGAAGTCCTTGGCATATTCCTATGCCCACAGAAGAAAGAAAAAGGGAGATTTCAGAAAACTTTGGATTCAAAGAATCAACGCTGCAACCAGAATGGAAGGTATGTCCTACAGCAGATTCATCAACGGTCTTAAAGTATCCGGTGTTGAAATCAACCGTAAGGTTATGGCTGATTTGGCTGTCAACGACCAAGAAGCTTTCAAGGGCTTGGTTGCTGTAGCTAAAGAAGGATTGAACGCATAATAAGTGAAAGTAAGGATGGATCCATTGGATCCATCCTTTTTTGTACCCGGAATCTGTTTGTTTGTATCTTTGCATAGTCAGAGGTATATCTATTAAAAATTTTGATCTGGTACTAAATATATAATGAAGAGATGAATGTTGATGTAGCCAAAAGACATCGTATCCCAAAGGGATTATTGGAATGATGACATCCCTAGAATCGTACAATATTACTGACGAGGAACAGATACCATACGTATTCTCATGCAGTTGGTTCACAGTTATGTAGTGCGAAGGAGGTTTCATCCACGCCTTAAACACTATAATGGAGCCTTCATGATATAAGAGTCACGAGGTTTAATTGGATTAAACACTGATTTGGCAATCAAAGAAGCCGTATAAGTCAGGCAGACTAAGTCTAGATAGATTACGCTCGGATTTCGGGCTGTTTCCGTTAGATCTAGCCATTTATCTAATATTGAAGGCTAGAATCCGTTGTGTTATGATGAGTCTATCTTAATTTAAAGGATGGATAGATATGAGAGAGTTTGTGGTAATAGGACTGGGTCGTTTCGGTTCCAGTTTGGCCAGGGAATTGGTAGATCTGGGACATAGCGTACTGGCCATTGACGCTTCGGAAGCCAAAGTACAGGAAATATCCGAGGTGGTATCTCATGCTGTTTATGCAAATGCAACCGATGAGGATGCCTTGAAGGCTTTGGGAATTCGTAATTTCGAAGTCGCGGTAGTATCCATCGGCGAAGATATTCAGGCCAGTATTCTTGCAACGTTGATTTTGAAGGAAATGGGTGTAAAGACAGTGGTGGTCAAGGCCATCAGCGTGTTGCATGCCAAAGTACTGGAAAAAATCGGAGCAGACCGTATCATCTTCCCTGAGCGGGAGATGGGGGTCAAAGTGGCACATTCACTGGCGGCACCCAATGTGCTGGACTACATGTCCCTGGATAAAGACTACGGCATAGAGGAAGTGGCCATACCGGAAAAATTCATCGGCAAGAGCCTTATGGATCTGAATCTCAGAGTCAAATACGGGATTACAGTAATAGCCATTAAGAGGAACAACGAGTTGATTCCCAGCCCGGGAGCGGAAACCATTTTTGAGAACAAGGACACCGCTGTCATCGTTGGAACAAGAAAAGGTCTTAAAGGATTCGGAGACAAAGGCTAGTGTATACTCTGATCTGCTCTAAGAGCAACGAAGAATACAAAAACATATTGAAATGCAAAACAAGAAAAGGCCGAGATAAATTAGGCCTTTTCCTTTTAGAAGGGGAAAAACCCATCCAGGAGGCGTTGCAGGCAGGGATTGAGCCGGTTGTGCTCTATGTCCGGGAAGAATCTGATCTGACAGAGCAGATACCCGAACTACTGCAGGGTAGTAAAGTGAGCGTCAAACTGCTTAACACGGAGCTGTTCGATGATCTGTGCGATACGGTTACGTCCCAGGATCTTATCTTTGTGGGCAGGATTCCCCAGTATGGATTGGATGAGTACCAGAGTGATGCAGACGTGCTGGTTATCGACCGGATCCAAGACCCGGGCAATCTAGGAACCATACTTAGGACCAGTGTGGCCGCCGGTATAAAGGATGTTATCTTGACCAAGGGCACGGTAGATCTCTACAATCCTAAGGTACTCCGGGCAACTGCAGGTGGATTTTTCAACTGCCGTATCTACTACGCTGAGGATTATGATGCATTGCTGGTTTCCCTACACTCTTTGGGATTGGATGTGGTCTGTGCGGATGTGGCTGGAGAGATTGATTTGTTCCAGATGGAAAAGAATGGTCCACAAGCCCTGATCGTGGGCAACGAAAGTAATGGACCTGCAGTTGAGTTGATTGATGCCGCCGATCAGTTGGTGCGCATCCCAATGCCAGGTGGCAGCGAGTCGCTCAACGTATCGGTAGCCGCCGCACTGCTTATCTATGAATCAGTGCGCAAGAGAAAGACTGATTGAAGAAAATAGACTGATATGATATAATTCTGTGATATTGAAACTAGTAAATGACCTTGATCGGGATAAGTAATGATAAGAGACCGATAGAAGAGAATGGGATCCTGGCTGAAAATCCCATATCGGACGAAACCATGAAATTCACCCAGGAGTTGCGAACTGAACTTTGAGTAGGGGAGCCGGCATCCGCCGTTATCGGAATTAAGTGGACTTTAATGTCAATTTGGGTGGTACTGCGGAATGTAACCTTCCGTCCCTTTGGGGACGGGAGGCTTTTTTGTTATAAAAGGAGGAATCTCATGAGAGATCAGTTGAATGAAATTCGTGAAAGCGCGAAACTTGCGATTGAAGGAGCGACTTCATTAGAGGAACTAAAGGAAATCCAGGTACAGTACCTGGGCAAGAAGGGCAAGTTGACCCAGGTGTTAAGAGGCATGGGCAAGCTGAGTGCCGAGGAACGTCCGGTCATTGGCCAATTGGCCAACGTGATCCGCGACGAACTGGGAGAAGTCTTTGAGAATAGCAGCAAAGCTTTGGCTACCAAAGCCATGGAACAGAAGTTGCTGAAGGAGAACATCGATGTTACCCTGCCGGGTAGACAGATGAATCTGGGTAGCATTCACCCTGTTACCTTGGTAGAAAAGCGCATCAAAGAGATCTTCACCCAGATGGGTTACACGGTGGAAGAAGGTCCTGAGGTGGAGAACGACTACTACAACTTTGAGCGTCTGAATCTTCCCAAAAACCATCCGGCTAGGGAGATGCAGGACACATTCTATATCTCCGAGGATATTGTACTCAGGACGCATACCAGCCCGGTACAGGCGCGGGTGATGGATGAGTTGGCACCTCATCTGCCGGTGAAAATCATTGCACCGGGCCGAGTGTTCCGTCGTGATGACGATGCCACTCACTCCCCTATGTTCCACCAGGTGGAAGGGCTCATCGTGGATGAGAACATCACCTTTGCCGATTTGCGCGGCACGCTACTGGAATTTGTGAAGCAGATGTTTGGTGAGGATAGTAGTATCCGTTTACGCCCCAGCTATTTCCCGTTTACCGAGCCCAGCGCTGAGGTCGATGTATCTTGTATCTTCTGCGACGGCAAAGGTTGTCGTTTGTGCAAGCAGACTGGTTGGATCGAGATCCTGGGTAGCGGCATGGTCCATCCCAGAGTGTTGGAGATGGCAGGATATGATAGTGAGAAGGTTACCGGTTTCGCGTTTGGTATGGGTATCGACAGGATTGCCATGCTGAAATACGGTATTGATGATATGCGGTTGTTATTCGAGAACGACATCCGTTTCTTGAAGCAGTTTTAGAGGAGGACGACCATGAAAGCAACCAAGAATTGGTTAAGAAAATACATAGACCGTACATTCACGACGGAAGAGATCGATGTCGGACTTACCCAGGCGGGTATCGAAGTAGAAGGTGTTGATGACCTGTCTGCTTCCTTCGCAGGTGTCGTGGTAGGCCAGGTCGTGGAACGTGAAAAACATCCCGATGCCGACCGCCTGTCACTATGCAAGGTGGATGTAGGGGACAAGGAGCTAGTGCAGATTATTTGCGGCGCACCAAACTGCGTAGCCGGCATGAAAACACCTGTCGCCAAGGTAGGCGCAGTTCTGCCAGGCGGATTCAAAATCAAGAAAGCCAAACTCAAGGGTATCGAATCATTCGGTATGCTCTGTTCCGCACAGGAACTGGAAATCGATTCCGCACTTCTTTCCGAGGCAGAAAGAGAAGGGATCTGGACATTGCCTGAGGACTGGGAAATCGGGGTGGATTTGAAAAAGGCCATTGGTTTCGATGACGTGACATTTGAACTGGGTATAACCCCCAACCGCTCCGATTGTCTGGGTATGCTGAATGTGGCCAGGGAACTGGGCATGATGTATGAAGAGAAGGTTACGATCCCTGAAGTGAATGATAACTCAGAGGACCCGGCTGCTGCCACCTATGTCTCTGTCGAGATTGAAGATCCGGAACTCAGCAACCGATATATCGCCAGAATCGTGAAAGACATCAAGATCAGTCCGTCACCGTTATGGATGCAGAAGGTCCTGCGTGCCAGCGGTATGAGACCCATCAACAATATCGTGGATATCACCAACTACGTGATGTTGGAGACCGGGCAGCCTTTGCATGCTTTTGACTATGACAAGTTGGAAGACAAGAAAATTGTGGTACGCGCTGCCAAAGAGGGAGAGAAGATTGAGACCCTCGACGGTATCGAGAGAACTTTGGATTCGGAAATGATTCTGATCGTGGACGGCAAGAAACCTGTTGCCGTTGCCGGTGTCATGGGTGGAGCCAACTCGGAAGTGGATGACAGCACTGTGAACATCCTATTTGAGAGCGCCCATTTTGCTTATGCATCAGTACGTAACACCAGCCGTAAGCTGGGTCTGCGCTCTGAGGCCTCCAGCCGTTTTGAAAGAGGTATCGCACCTGAGGTTTCCATGTATGCCGTCAACCGTGCAGTTGATCTGGTTGAACAGATGCAGGCTGGTAGTGCTGTACCTGGAGCCGTTGACGCTTATCCAATCAAACAGGAAAAACATATTGTAGAACTGGATCCGGCTAGAGTCAATGCGACTTTGGGAACGGATATCAATGCGGAGGATATGCAATCTTATTTTGTACGTTTAGGTTTCGATGTAATCAAAGAAGCTGGTTCGGACAAAGCCAAGATAGATATTCCATACTACCGTACGGACATCACCAGACACGTAGACCTGATCGAGGAAGTTGCCAGGATTTATGGATATGATAAGATTCCTACGACGCTTCCGGTGTCAGCGACCAATACCAAGCGCCAGAAGAAGGAAATCACTCTGAGTGAACGCGTGAAAGAGAATCTTTACGGATTGGGACTGTCGGAAATCATTACCTATGCCTTCATCCATCCCGAGGAATACAAAAAGCTTCAGCGTGAGGAATGGTTGGAAAAATCGGTGCGTATACTGAATCCGCTATCCGAAGCACAGAGTGTGATGCGAGCATCTTTGCTACCTGGCATCTTGAACATTGCCAAGAACAACATCCGCAAGAACCAGAAAAATCTGCAAATTTTCGAGGTCGGCAAAGTTTTCGAGCAGATTAAGGCCAATGAACTTCCAAAGGAAGAGAGACGTGTCGCCTGTCTGGTAACCGGGGATAAAATCAAAAATTGGTACGGATATTCGAATGAAATCGACTTTTTCTATATGAAAGGCATCGCTGAAACACTGCTTGAGAACCTGGGCATAGAGGGTGTATCCTTCGTACAAAACAAGGAAGATTCTACGTGCCATCCGGGCCGTTGCGCTTCCATCATGGTCGACGGAAAAACTGCGGGCAGCATTGGAGAAGTCCATCCCCAGGTACTGGAGAACTATGGCATCGACCAACGGATTTATGTGATGGAATTGACTTTGGATGGTTTCGAAGAGGTTCTGACAAACGTCAAGAGCTATAGCGAATTGCCTAAATATCCTTCTTCCAACCGGGACATCGCCTTCACCATCAAGGAAGACGTTCTGGATTCAGACATTATGCAGGTAATTGCGGGCGCTTCTAGTGACAAGCTAGTGGACTATCGTCTCTTCGACGTATATAATGGAGAACAGATAGAAGATGGCTACAAGTCTTTGGCATATAATCTAACCTATCAGGATAGCGAAAAAACGCTGACCGACGAGGAAGTGGCTGAAATCCATCAGTCTATCCAAAACAGCCTAGAAGAGAAATTGGGTGCAAAACTGAGATAAGAATGGAGGAACCTATGGAACGAGTCAGTGGAAACGTAAGGAGAATTCCTGTTACCATCTATGAACGCGACTATCTGGTGCGCACAGACGAAACCGTACAACACATCAACCAGCTAGCCCATATATTGGACGGGAAGATGAGAGAGATTTCCGGAGGAAATCCGAACATCATGGAGGTCAAGGTAGCTGTACTGGCGGCATTGACCATTCTGGATGAAAGAATGAAAATTCAGGATAAATATGAGGAACTGCTGACCTACCTGGGTAACTGCACAGATCCTTCCAATGAGCAGCTAGATGAAATTGAAGGACAACGCACCATATTGGAATACGAGTAGACTTGACCAAGAACGGGCCACGTAGTGGTACCGTTCTTGTTTTTATTTGCGTAAAACGGTTAGAATAGATAGAATGGTAGCTGGAACTTGGAGGATATGAATGTGAGAGATATAGAATTATTGGCCCCGGCCGGCAACTTGGAATCATTTTTCGCCGCTGTACACAGCGGTGCAGACGCCGTATATTTGGGAAGTCAGGGCTTTAACGCCAGACAGAACGCGGAAAATTTCAGCATGGACGAATTGCGTAAGGTAGTGGAGTACGCCCATGCCCATGATGTCAAGGTATACGTTACCTTGAATACATTGATAAAGAACAAGGAAATCCCCCAGCTGCTGCAGGTCCTGAACGACTTGGTGCAGGTGGATGTGGATGCCATAATCGTCCAGGACCTGGGCGTTTTCTGGCTGGTCAACAGCTTTTTCCCCGGGCTCGGTTTGCACTCCAGCACCCAGCTGACACTCAACAACACGGCTGGTATCAATTATCTGAAAAAGCTGAATGTTGAGAAAGTGGTGGTCGCCAGGGAGAACAGCTTGGAGGACATAAGGTCCATGACTAAGGCAGGTGTGGATCTAGAAGTATTTATCCATGGTGCCTTGTGCATCTGCTACTCCGGCCAGTGCCTGATGAGCAGCATGATCGGGGGCAGAAGCGGAAACCGGGGGCGTTGTGCCCAGCCCTGCCGTCTGACGTACACTTTGTTGGATCCCTCTGGCAGGGAAGTAGGAAAGGATCTGGGTGAACATCTTCTGAGCCCCAAGGATCTGAATACATGGGAGATGCTGCCGGAACTGGTTGAGGCCGGTGCTGTATCCCTTAAGATTGAAGGCCGCATGAAGAGGGCCGAATATGTAGCGACCGTAGTGCGAGCCTACCGGGAACGGTTGGACAGCCTTGGTGGTTACGCAAATGATGAGCGCTCAGCACAGGTCGAAAGCGAGCTGAAACAAATTTTCAACAGGGAATTCACCCAGGGTTATTTCCATACCAATCCTGGTAAGGACCTGATGAGCTATAAGCGCCCCAACAATCGGGGATTACAGCTCGGCCGCATAGAAAAGGCTACTCCGAATGGATTTGCCATCAAACTCAAGGAAGAACTCCGCGTGGGTGATGGGATAGAGATATGGGTAAGCAAAGGTGGTAGAAAAGGTTTCGAAGTTATCTCTTTGGTACTGGATGGAAAGTCAGTAGAAATTGCCGGCAAAGACACCGTGGTCAGCATCGGTTATGGCGGACGGGTCTTCCCCGGTGACCGTGTGTTCAAAAACAGTGACAAGTCTTTGAACGAAAGGGCCAGAGCGAGCTACGAAAACCGGGACCTGGCGATCCACGAGAATGTGGACGTCTGGATTGACGGTAAGCTGGGGGCACCTCTTGAAATGCGGATTGAAACTGAATCCGGTGTCCAGGTCAACGGAAAGACTGAACAGATGTTGCAGGAGGCTAGGCAGCATCCTCTGGATGAGGATATCATCCGCAAAAAGATGCGTTTCGGGAGTACCCGATTCCGCTTGGGAGAGCTGCGCATCGATCTGGGACAGAATCTGATGATTCCCGTCAGTCAGATCAATGTCTTAAGGAGAACCCTTACAGAACAGCTTGAGCAATCGTATCATGCAGAAAAGGGTCTTTCGG
Source organism: Clostridia bacterium (assembly GCA_030625965.1). Classification (GTDB taxonomy): domain Bacteria; phylum Bacillota; class TC1; order TC1; family UBA5767; genus UBA5767. The sequence goes on along the minus strand of DAOUPV010000027.1, from coordinate 9,853 downwards.
AGAAGAAGCTCGCCCAGATGGAGAGAGACCTGTTATCCAGTGTGAAAGCCAAGAAGGAGCAGGGACTGCTGGTTGCAGAGGTAGATGATGAATACCAGGCCAGAGCTGCATTTAGGTCAGGAGCCGACCTGGTCTACATACATATGAACCGGGCTAGAAACCGGATGGAAGCGAATCCAGAACTGCTGAGCAAGCAAGAAAGAGCGAACCTCTACTATATTCTGCCGCGCATTATACGCGAAGCTGAGATGGTAAGCTTGGTCGCCCAATTACATGAACTAAAGTCCGGCTGTGCCGGTTTCGTCGCTCCCAGCATCGGGGCCATAGAGTTATTGAAATCCGAGTCACTGGGACCGATACATGGTGATTATGCGCTAAATGTGATGAATAATCTGGCGTTACGCGAATTGGCCGAGCGGAAGCTCTCTAGCATCTGTCTGTCTCCAGAATTGAGCCTTGATGAACTGCTGGAAATCAAAAGCGCGCTGCCATTGGAAGTGATTGTGCATGGGAGTGTCCCACTTATGACCAGCGAGCATTGTGTGGTTGGGGCTGTGGCTGGTGAAAAGCAGGGTACGCATTGCAAGATGCCCTGTCGTGAGGGTGAGTACAAACTGAAGGACAGAAAGGACTATGATTTCCCCTTGGTCCTGCAGCAAGATTGCAGCATGCAGATCCTGAATGCCAGGGAACTCTGTGTTGTTGAAGAGGTTCGCGAGTTGCTGGCGGGCCCGATCAGCCGGGTACGTCTGCTGTTGCGTGAGAGACAAGATGATGAAATCAAAGTGATATGCAGGAGCTATAGGAAGGTCATGGACAACAAGAAACTTGATGCCAGTGAAGTCAAGAAAGAACTGGAACAGGTGAGCCCCTATGGATTGACCAAAGGCCATTATTTTCGTGAGGTGGAATAACAATTGAATGAGATGATAGGAAAAGATGCTAAGAAACTGGAGCTGGACAAGGTCCTGAAGCGGGTGAGAACGCTATGCAACAACGGCGTCTCCAAAGAGCTGATAGATGGATTACAGCCCTTGAGTGATCCGGATCTGCTACAGGAGCGCTACCGGGAAAATACCGAAGCCGGGACACTGTTGCGCCTAGCTCAGCCAGTGCCCACGCTACGATTCTATGATATCCGTGATCACCTGAAAAGGACAAAGAGCGGTGGTGTGCTGGATGTTGTAGAACTCAGCGACGTAAAGGACTTCCTGATTCTGAATGAAGAAGTAGTTGCAGCCGGGGAAATCTATGGCGAATACGAATGTCTTGGCGAATGGGTATCTCATCTGCAATCCTTTTTATCCTTGAAGGACAGGTTAGTGCTGACCGTGGATAACGATGGTCGGATTCTGGACAAGGCAAGCAAGAAACTCCATGCGCTAAGAAGATCACAAATCACCATAGCCGGTAGAATCAAGAGTAAGATGGAAAGTCTGGTGCAGTCGGATACGGGCAAGAAATTGCTGCAGGATCAGCTGGTAACCATCCGGAACAACCGTTTTGTGGTTCCTTTGAAGGCGGAACATAGGGGAAAGATTCCCGGAATCATACATGATCAGTCCGCGACAGGATCCACACTCTACATAGAACCAAATTTTGCTGTGGAGTTGAACAATGAACTGAAGCAGAATGAGTTGGATGAGCAAGAAGAAATCCGGCGGATACTCAGAGACCTGAGCAGGGAAATTTCCGCATCAGCTAAGATGATGGGAAGTAATGTCCATATCCTGGCAGAATTGGATTTCATCTTTGCCAGAGCCCGTTTATCCAAAGAGATGGATGCGACGGCACCGGCTCTGAACCTCAACGGCTATGTTAATTTGAAACAGGCCAGACACCCCCTGATCCAGGGACATGTGGTACCGAACGATATCGTTCTAACGCAGGATGCACGTTGTGTCATCATCACGGGTCCCAATACAGGTGGTAAAACCATCACCTTGAAGACATTGGGTCTCTTGGTATTGATGGCTGAAATGGGATTGGATCTGCCATGCGACCCCGGTTCGGAAGTGGCCTTGTTCGATACCGTATTTGCGGATATCGGGGATGAACAGAGCATCGAACAGTCTCTCAGTACCTATTCGGCTCATATGACCAACATCATTAGGATTATTGCTCAGGTAACAGAACGCTCTCTAGTCCTGCTAGATGAGCTGGGAGCTGGTACGGACCCCACGGAGGGTGCTGCATTGGCATCCAGCCTTTTGGAGCATTTCAACGGGAAAGGGGCACGGATTATGGCTACCACCCATTATGGCGAGCTAAAATCCTTCGCTTACAAGCATGAGGGCGTAATTAACGCATCTGTGGAATTCAATACCAAGACGCTGCGACCTACATACAAACTGTTAATGGGAACACCGGGACTCAGTAATGCCCTGATGGTCGCCAAGCAGTTGGGACTCAAGCAGGAAATCATCAGCAAGGCGGAAGAATATATTTCGACCGAGGAGTTGGAGATTTCTCGCATGATCCATGACCTAGAGGAAAAACGGAAGCAAGCCGAGGAGATGGCTGCACAGACGGAGATTCTCACTTATGAAGTAGAACGCTTGCGGGAGCAATTGAAAGATCAAGAGAAGACCTATGAGGAGAAGCACCGTGTGACTATGGAGAAGGCTTATGCGGAAGCAGAGGAAGTCATGGTGCAGGCCAAACGGGATGCGGAAGAACTGATTAAGGAACTGAAGATCGGGATGAACCAGAACTCCCGAGATGCCCAACTGAACGTTGCCAATCAGACTAGGAACAAGTTGAAGGACAGCAGATCTGCATGGACTGACAAGAAGGATTCCTACAAGGCGACCAGGACTGCTGAGACCGCCAAACTGAAATTGGGGGACACCGTGCGGGTACTGAGCCTCGGACAAAAAGGCAATGTGCTGGCTTTACCCAATAACAAAGGCGAAGTCTTGGTACAGATCGGCATCATGAAGACCAGCGTTTCATTGAAGAATCTTCAGAAGATCAAGTCTGAAGAGGCAAGACCCGAGAAGACCAGCCATGCGCGTATGCGCAGCGAGAAGAGCAAGTTCATATCTCCGGAGGTGGACCTACGGGGCTGTACCAGCGATGAGGCCTATGAGGTGCTAGAGAAGTATCTGGACGATGCCATCCTGGCAGGCCTGCCCAAGGTGCGGATCATTCACGGGAAGGGCACAGGGGCCCTTCAGCGCTTCACAACGGAGTATCTGAAGAACCACAGAAGTATTCAGAAATCTCAGATGGCCGATCAGAATGAAGGCGGTAGCGGAGTTACCATAGCCTATCTACATAGCAAATAAGAAAACCCTCGGGAAAATTTACCGAGGGTTTTTATTAGTATATGATGTTGTAAGTCTTGGATGTGAATACGGTGTCATCGTCATCTCTGGTAGCCAGGATGATGTAGTAGTAGGTATGGCCCGTTTCTACTTGGCTATCCCGAAGCTCCTGCGAAGAAGTAGTATTCAGGATGTAGGGTGCGGGGTCATTGTCAGCTTGCTTCCATACCACGAATTCCCAATCGTCATCCCTATACTTTTTCACTAGATCCCACTCCAGCTTAGCGCCGGAAATGGTACCTTTCAGAGTCACACTCTTGAAGATATTGGTATCAGAGATTTGGGTCGGATCCTCTACTATGTCTCCGCTGTCGTCCGGATCGATCTCGATCTCCTCTTCTTCTTCAGGCGGTTGCATGGGATCAAAGGGCTCATCTGTCTCAGGTGGTTCTATGGGTTCTTCATAGTCACTCGGTCGGTACTGTTCTGGGAAATATTCCCAGTATATGGGATTTACTTCCGGTTGGCTTGGCTCCACTGGTACGAGAGGGTCACCGCCCGGAATATTCGGGTTCGGCGGGCTCACTCCGTAGTGGGTTGTGCAATATTCCGTCGGTGCCAGCAAACTGTAATCCTCAGGGATGACATCCAATGCCAAAGCTTCAATCACACTGGCTGAAAGGTCATCAACCTTGCTGATCCCATAGCGTGCGAATGCTTTCTGGATGTCCTTGATGAGCACGGTCGGTTTGTATGTCGTATCCCGTTTCAGGAATACCTTGGTCTCTACTGAAGGGCAGAGATAGGTTCCCAGTAGTTGGGTTTCGGTGCAGACGGTTGCTTCCATCCATGCGTCAGAAGGTTCCGTGGGTACGTTATCCCGGAGGAAGAGCTCCCGTATGATGTAGTCCGCCGGTGTCAATGCGCTAGGCAATAATCCGGATTTTTGGTCTATAGCAACAGAGATGACATTGTCGGGTCGCTCGAAATTGACCGGCGCCAAATCCTCATGCAAGGGTGCCATCGCCTGCTGGAAGAGAAGTGCAGGATATTTTCCCCCATAGATTTTTTTGAGATAATGATCTTTATCCGTTATGTCGAAGCCCATCCAGACGACTGCTGTATATTCTTTAGTAAATCCTGCGAACCAGGCGTCCTTGTTACCTGTGACGTTTTCAAACATGGCTTTTTCAGCCTTTGTGGAAGTCGGCAGCTGGGTGGTACCCGTCTTGCCTGCAGTCTGCCACTGAGGAATCTTAGCATTGTAACCTGTTCCGTAATTGACCACTGTCTGTAGCATATCGCTCATCAGGAAGGCGGTTTCCTCACTCATGACAACTTCTTTCTGAGGTGCCACCTCGTAGATCACGGAGCCGTCATTGGTCTCAATGCGTGTCACTGAATAGTTGTCTACCAAGATGCCTTCGTTAGCAAAGGCTCCATAGGCACTGGCCAACTCCAGAGGATTGCAGCCGTAGCTCATTCCCCCTAGGGCGATGGACAGGTTGTATTTCTCGTTTTCCTCGAATGGAATACCCAGCTTGCTGGCAAAGTTGTATCCGGTGACTATTCCAATTTCATTGAGTATCTTGATGGCCGGTACGTTAACGGAATTTCTGACTGCTTCACGCATGGTGATCAGTCCGCGATATCTGCCGTCATAGTTGGTCGGTTCATAGGGTCCCTGCTCTGTCTGAATGGTTACCGGAGTATCGTCGATAACTGTACCGGGTGACATGGCGCCATATTCCAAAGCCGGCCCGTAAACGACGACCGGTTTAAGCGCTGAACCTGGTTGCCGGTTCATCTCTGTAGAAGCAGCCCGGTTGAAGCCACGCTGCGAGAGATATTCCCGTGCACCCATCATGGCCTGGATTTCTCCGGTCGCATGATCAAGGATGACCATGGCGGACTGGATTTGCTTCTCGTTCATGTCTTCCGGGAAGTTTTCCGGATTCATGAAAAGATCTTCAACAGTAGTTTGGGCCTGGTTGTTCATTGTGGTGTAAATTTTGTATCCGTTACGGTAGATATCCGAGTCGTACTCCATCTCTTCTAGGATGGTTTCTGCCTCTTCCATAGCATAATCGATGAAGAACAGATAAGGCCCTTCAACATAGCCTGTAGGCTTCGGAGCCAATACCAGGGGGTCATCGTTGGCCAGGTTCTTTTCAGCCGTCGTGATGAATCCATTTATTTCCATATTCAGGAGTACTTGTGAGCGCCGTCCCAGTGCCGAATCCGGATAATTAAACGGATTATAACTTGTAGGACGCTGAGGCAGTCCGGCCAGTAGCGAGCATTCTGCCAGAGTAAGATCCTGAACATCTTTGCCGAAGTAGGTCTGCGCAGCTGCTTGTACACCATAGGTACCTTCGCCAAAATGGATGGTGTTCAGGAAGAGCTCGAAGATCTCGTCCTTTTCATACCGGCTCTCAATCTGGAAGGCTAGTATGATTTCTTTAATCTTACGGTCCCAATCCTTCTGGAAGCGTGTGTCGGAATCGATCAGGGCGTTTCTGGCTAGCAACTGGGTAATAGTACTTGCACCTTGGGCGAGACGCTGTTCCTTGATGTTGACTACTGCGGAACGGATGATGCCTTTGATGCTGATACCCATGTGGTCATAGAAGGTCATATCTTCTGTCGCTAAAAAAGCATTTTTGAGGTCGTCCGGAACCACGTCGAATTCGACAGGGAAACGGTTTTCTACACCGTGCCGCTCAGCAATCTCAGCTCCGTCAGCATCATAGAAGGTAGTAGTTAGATCTCCAGCCATGTCCGACTGGTCCCATTCAGGTATCTCATTGGCCAGCGTCATAACATAACGGGCCACGAAACCGGCAATGATTAGGCCAGCCACCAGTATAATGAGGAAGAGAACCTTCAACACTTTGACCCAGGTGCGCTTGGGCTTCTTGCTTTTCTTCTTTTTCTTAGTAGTACGTTTCTTAGTAGCTTGCTTGCTTTTTGGGGGTTCGGACGAGGCGTTTTTCTTATTGTCGCTTGTATAGATTTTCACGTCGTCTTCTTTAGTATTTTTGGCTTTCTTGGAAACCGTAATTTTTTTCTTGATTGGTTTCTTTTTGTCCATAGTATCCTCCTCGGAACAAATCGTTCCATTGTTGACTCCTAGATATTATAGCAGAAGGGCAAATACATTGCCAAAGAAAGATTGTACTTTAACGCTGCATCAGCAGACTGCTTATTGCCTATTCCTTCTATATTAATCCTACCAGTTCTATCCATAAGGAATAAGACTTATTCCTTATTTCCTCCGAATAAGCGTGGCATTGTTATTCAAACCTATTATATTGGACGGGATTCGATGAGAAAATGTTCACACCCCTGCTAATTTATGGTAAAATTCATGGAATAGTATAAAAGATGGATGTACCATTGGGTATGGATCCATTGAAATAGAGGGGGAAACATGGATATTAAAGCAGAAGTAGATAGACAACTACGAATAATTAAAAGGGGAACCATAGAAATCATCCCGGAGAAAGAATTGATAACCAAAATAGAGAGGTCGGTAAAGGAAAACAAGCCCATGAATATAAAACTGGGTTTGGACCCCACAGCGCCGGATATCCATCTGGGCCATACTGTAGTATTGCAGAAGATGCGTCAATTCCAGGATTTGGGACACCAGGTGATTATCATCATCGGAGACTTTACAGGAAGAATCGGCGATCCGACTGGTAAATCCGAAACCAGAAAACAACTGACTGAAGAGCAGGTTCAGGCCAATGCGAAGACATATATGGACCAGATCTTCCGCATCCTGGATCCTGAAAAGACCCAAATACGCTTCAACAGTGAGTGGCTCTCTCCGCTGAGTTTTGTGGATGTCATCGAGCTGTCTGCCAAATACACGGTCGCGCGCATGCTCGAGCGAGATGATTTCACAAAACGTTACCGCTCCGGCCAAGCCATCGGTATCCATGAGTTCTTCTATCCCTTGATGCAGGGTTATGATTCGGTTGCACTTGAAGCGGATGTTGAATTGGGAGGCACTGACCAGAAGTTCAATATTCTGATGGGCAGGACGTTGCAGAAGGAATATGGACAGGAGCCCCAGATCGCGTTATTCATGCCTATTCTGGAAGGGCTGGACGGCGTGCAGAAGATGTCCAAATCTCTGGGCAACTACATCGGTATTGATGAAGCCCCCAATGATATGTTCGGAAAGACTATGAGCATAACTGATGAGCTGATACTACGCTATTTTGAACTGGCGACCCATGTCGGCCTGGATGATATCAAGAAGATGAAAGAGGAGATGGAACAGGGAGCCAATCCCAGAGACTACAAGATCCGTCTAGCCAAAGAAATCATTGGTATGTTCCACAGCAAGGAAGCGGCTGAAGCGGCTGAGGAGAATTTCAAGAACGTATTTGCCAAGAACCAAATTCCTGATGATATCCAAGAGGTGGAAATCCCCAAGGAGGCTATCTGGATTGCCAAGCTGCTCAGTGAACTGGGACTGGTGTCATCTACCTCGGATGGCAGAAGAATGACCAAGCAGGGTGCTGTCAAGATTGATGGTACAAAGGTCACGGATGAAAAGATTGAGATCGTTCCAAGCGAAGGAATGATAGTCCAGGTTGGCAAGAGAAAGTTTGCGAAAATCAGGTAAACAAGACGTTCCAGCAGTGCCGCTTTCTGGCGGCACTGTTTTTTTGGAAAAAGATAGAAAAGTTAATGATTTAAGTTGACTCGAGGTTCCTGCTATGCTATATTAATTAAGCGCCAGAAACACGGTGCAGAACGATTTGGTCTTTGAAAACTGAACAGTGAATAACAAATACATGCCCGATTCAATTAATGAATCGAAAAAAAGCAAAACCATACTCGAAAGAGTAATGAGTAAAAGTAACGAGTCAAATTAGACTACCAAACTGATACTTAAGCGTTTCGGCGCTAAAGATAAAATCTGATGGAGAGTTTGATCCTGGCTCAGGACGAACGCTGGCGGCGTGCTTAACACATGCAAGTTGAACGGACCACCTTCTCGGATCCTTCGGGTGAAGAGAAGAATGGTTAGTAGCGGACGGGTGAGTAACACGTGGGCAATCTGCCCTTTAGACTGGAATAACACCGGGAAACTGGTGCTAATACCGGATGAGATCCAATTGCGGCATCGCATATGGATGAAAGGAGGCCTCTCTATAGAAGCTCCCGCTAAAGGATGAGCCCGCGTCCCATTAGCTAGTTGGTAAGGTAATGGCTTACCAAGGCAACGATGGGTAGCCGGCCTGAGAGGGTGAACGGCCACACTGGGACTGAGACACGGCCCAGACTCCTACGGGAGGCAGCAGTGGGGAATATTGCGCAATGGAGGAAACTCTGACGCAGCAACGCCGCGTGAACGATGAAGGCTTTCGGGTCGTAAAGTTCTGTCAAGTGGGACGAAGACTTATAGGTTAATAGCCTATGAGATGACGGTACCTATAGAGGAAGCTCCGGCTAACTACGTGCCAGCAGCCGCGGTAATACGTAGGGAGCGAGCGTTGTCCGGAATTACTGGGCGTAAAGGGCGCGTAGGCGGTTATTTAAGTCAGATGTGAAAAACCGAGGCTCAACCTCGGCCTTGCATTTGAAACTGGATGACTTGAGGATGAGAGAGGAAAGTGGAATTCCTAGTGTAGCGGTGAAATGCGTAGATATTAGGAGGAACACCAGTGGCGAAGGCGACTTTCTGGCTCATACCTGACGCTGAGGCGCGAAAGCGTGGGGAGCAAACAGGATTAGATACCCTGGTAGTCCACGCCGTAAACGATGAGCACTAGGTGTAGGAGGTATCGACCCCTTCTGTGCCGCAGCTAACGCATTAAGTGCTCCGCCTGGGGAGTACGATCGCAAGATTGAAACTCAAAGGAATTGACGGGGGCCCGCACAAGCGGTGGAGCATGTGGTTTAATTCGACGCAACGCGAAGAACCTTACCAAATCTTGACATCCCTTGAATTACTGTGTAATGCAGGAAGTCCTTCGGGACAAGGAGACAGGTGGTGCATGGCTGTCGTCAGCTCGTGCCGTGAGGTGTTGGGTTAAGTCCCGCAACGAGCGCAACCCCTATCGTATGTTGCTACCATTAAGTTGAGGACTCATACGAGACTGCCGGTGACAAACCGGAGGAAGGTGGGGACGACGTCAAGTCATCATGCCCCTTATGATTTGGGCTACACACGTGCTACAATGGGACATACAGAGGGCAGCGAAGCCGCGAGGTGAAGCGAATCCCAGAAAGTGTCTCTCAGTTCGGATTGCAGGCTGCAACTCGCCTGCATGAAGTCGGAATCGCTAGTAATCGCAGGTCAGCATACTGCGGTGAATACGTTCCCGGGCCTTGTACACACCGCCCGTCACACCACGGAAGTTAGCAACACCCAAAGTCGGGGACGTAACTCTTCGGAGAGCAAACCGCCTAAGGTGGGGTTGATGACTGGGGTGAAGTCGTAACAAGGTAGCCGTATCGGAAGGTGCGGCTGGATCACCTCCTTTCTAAGGAGACCATCCGTCGCGTGAGGCGATGGAGACTTCTAGGTCGTAATCGGGCTTAATTCACTGTTCATTTTT
>DAOUPV010000107.1 GCA_030625965.1 Clostridia bacterium | reverse complement strand
AACTATGTCACCTGGGAACCGTGTGGTGTAGTCGGTGAGATCCTACCTTGGAACGGTCCCCTGATGATGGGCGCCCAGAAGATTTCTGCCATATTGGCAGCCGGTAACACGGTTGTCGTGAAACCGAGCTCCTGGGCCTCTTTGTCCATGCTGGTCATGGCCGAAGTATTCCATGAAGCGGGATTCCCACCGGGTGTATTCAACGTGATTACTGGTTCGGGTCGTGTGGTAGGGGATGCTTTGGTTAAGAGTCCGCTGGTGGATATGGTTTCTATGACCGGCGGTACTGAGACTGGGGAACAAATCATCTGCAGCTCAGCGGCTACCATCAAGAAGATTGCTTTGGAACTGGGCGGCAAGAGTCCGCATATCATCTTCGATGATGTGGACCTGGACGATGCCGCCAAGTGGGCGGTATTCGGGTTCACCTTGAATTCTGGACAGGTCTGCGTGTCCGGTACCAGAGTCCTAGTGCACGAGAACATCTATGAGGACCTGATCGCGCGCATGAAGGATGTTTGCTCCAATTTCATACCAGGCAAGGGATTCGACTTCGAGCAGGGTGTGAACTTCTCTTCCCTGATATCTAAGGAACACGCGGAGGCCGTTCGGGGCTTTGTCCAGTCCGGGATTGATGAGAAAGCCAGACTGGTTTGCGGCGGCACCCATTTCGAGGGTATGGAAGGCAACGAGAACAATTTCGTACCGGCCACCATCTTTGCTGATGTGACACCAGATATGAAGATCTTCCAGGAGGAAATTTTCGGTCCGGTAGGCTGCGTGACCAAGTTCTCCACAGAGGAGGAGGCCGTGAAACTGGCCAACCAGACCAAGTTCGGTCTGGCCGGTGGAGTATTCACCAATAGCATCGCCAGGGCCCACAGGGTCGCGGGTAAGATCAAGTCCGGCCAGGTATACGTGAATAGTTATTTCAGCAAGGGCATGATGGAATCCCCGGGAACCGGATGGAAGCAGAGTGGCGTCGGCGTGGCCGGTATCCATAAGTACATGCATTCCAGAACCGTTTTCGTATCCCTGGAAGATCATCCCCAAGCACCGCTATAAGTTGTAGTGCAAGCATAATGGCATAGAGAGGATGGGCGCATTATGGAACGTAAATATGCACCATTAGTAATAACTAATTTTGTAGTAGGGCGGGGTTCTCTGGATTATCTGGGTACTTTTGAAAAGCGCCGGGTTTCGGTGATCCACGGTGGTCCGAATGTTTTGTCGGATGCAACGCGATCAAGGATAGAATCCTTGATCGCAGGGAGTGGCGGAACATGCATGTTCGCCTCACCGATCCTGCGGGAGCCCTTTCTCAGCGATATTCAGAGCATCGGTAAGGAAGTCGAAGAGTATCAGCCGGACATGATCGTGGCTCTAGGTGGTGGGGCGGTTATGGATACTGCCAAGGTAGTCCAGATGTTCTATGAGAATCCGGGTATCAGCCAGGAGGAACTGGTGAGACCCTATCAGATCCCTGACTTGGGCAAGAAAGCAATCTTGGTTGCCATCCCGACGACCAGTGGAACAGGTTCGGAGACTACATCTGCTGCTGTCTTTACCGATGATGAGACTAGGGAGAAGCACCTGATGCTGGGCAATGGGCTGATTCCTCCGTATGCCATTTTGGATGCGGATTTCACGGATTCATTGCCATCTTCCATCGCCGGGTACACGGGTATTGATGCCTTGACCCATGCCATGGAAGCGGCAGTCTGTACGATTGCCAGTCCGATGGTCAAATCTATGGCCATAAACGCGGCAGTGGATCTCTTTGAAAACCTGGAGAACTCTGTTAGCAGTGTGGTTGCACCGGATGTTAAGGCGGAAGCACGGGAGCGTTGTCATATCGCAGCCAGTATGGCCGGTGTGGCCATCACCAACTCCTGTACTGGGCTGGCACATGGTTTGGATCAACCGGGTCCACATTTTGGTGTCCCGCATGGTCAGACCTGCGGATTGTTATTGCCGTTTACGGTAGCATTTACAGGTACCCATCCATCCTACGTCACCATCGCAAAGAGATTGGGACTTAAAGGGAAAGATGATACAGAGTACTGTCAAGCACTGATAAAACGCATTGATGCACTGATTGCTAACGTAGGAAACCCTAAGAGCTTTAGTGATTTCGGTATCAGTGAGTCAGAGTATATGGGTAAATTGGAGTATTTTGCTCAGTTGGCAGCTCCGGCAATGGCTACCAGGCTGGCACCGAGAATCCCAACTATTGAAGAAACCAAGGAAATCCTGGTAGCGGCATACTATGCTTACTAAGGGCTAAGCGAAACAATATCAAAGATAGTGATGAACATATGGATACAGTGAAAGCAGCGTGCAACCGATATTGAAACGTACCGTTTTGTCAGGATTAAGACGGTACAATGGTTGTACTGTTTTGGAAATAGCATGTTTAACTGAAGACTGTTTTATTGGAAGTTGTGAATTGAAAGGAAGGGTTTAATGAATAATCACGGTAGTGAACAACTGGCTATGGATAATAAATACGGTGGTGAACAACTGGCTTCTGGAAAATTAAACACTACAAACGCAGTTACTTTGCTTATGGGAGCGATGATTGGGAGTGCCATTTTCTCTCTATCTGGGGTTACATATGCTAGCGCAGGACCGGCTCATATCCTTACCTGGATTGTGGCTGCTGCAATTATGCTTGTTTACGGACTTATTATTGCTGAACTGGCGTCTATCTACCCAGTAGTGGGCGGCTTATTCGTATATCCACGTGAACTGTTTGGCAAGACGGAAAATACCAAGAATTTTTGGGGTTGGTTTTCCGCTTGGGCTTTTCTTAATCCCGCTATTTTTGGCGCTGCTTTTTCTGCCATCTACGTCTCTACTTATCTAGGCTCCGTGGTGCCAGCAGTCAGCGAACATACTATTGCGTGGGCATTGATCGCGTGTGCTCTTTGCGGTGTTCTGTGTATCTTGAAAATCAGTGTGACTGGCAAAATCAATATGCTGCTGGTCATTTTTGTTGGGGTGGTTCTGGTTGCCTACTCACTGAAGGGCTTTACAGCGTTTGACGCTTCTAATTTTACACCCTTTTTCGCACAGGGCACCGAAGGCACAACGGGCTGGCTCTCGTCCATGCCTAATGCTTTATTGGCTTATGGTGCTGTGGCGGCCCTGGTGTCTATGACTTCCGAAATTAAAAACCCCAATAAGACGATACCCCGTGCGATGGTGATTTCCGTTACAACAACAGCCGCTCTATATGTTTTAAGCGTCATCGCTACGGTAGGGATGATGAATGCTTCCAATATTCAGGGTACCCACTTGATATATTACCCAATGGTAGCAGCTTTGTCCGTAGCTTTTGGTAGCTCGCCTGTGATATCCGCGTTGGTTGCACTAGCTGCTGTGGTAGCGCTAATTACGACCATGTTGGTTCTGATTATGGCGGGCGCTCGTACCATTATGGCTGCCGCAAACGCTGGTCTTTTGCCTGCATTTATTGGCAAGGTGAATTCCAAGACAAAGACGCCAGTCAATGCCATTATTATTGTTACAGGACTGATCGCCATTCTATCTTGTTTTCCTAGTTTAGCTAAAGATATTGTTGGAACGGGTGCTTTTTGCAAATTGGTTACAATCGTGATGATGGTTGCGGCCTTGCTTATTGCTCGCAAGAAGGTTGCTTATAAACCAGGTCAATATCGTATGCCTGGCGGATCTGTTCTGCCGATATTGGTGACTGCTTTGATTACTATATTTATTTCTCTTCAGAGCTTTCGTTATATCATCATGGCTGGTGTTTGGTTCGCGATAGGTTTAATTATCTATGGTGTCTCTGTTGCTACAAAAAAATCCCGTCAGGACAGTTAAGTTATTATAATATGTCACTTTCTGTAAACATGCTATTTCCGATGCTTTTTACTAGTGGCCCTCGCATCAAGAGCGAGGAATAATCAAGGAAAAATGCGTACAATAATCTTAAAAGCTGTGTATTACATTAACCAGTTTTATGCTGGGATTGGTGGCGAAGATAAAGCCGCCATCGCTCCGGTGGAATTTGAGGGAGTTAAAGGTCCTGGTATAGGACTGTAGCAATTGTTTGGTGATGATGCAGAAATCGTTACCACTGTAGTTTGTGGTGACTCCTATTTTAGCGAAAACATTGGGGATGCAACCGCTACTGTTCTTGAGATGATTAAGGAGCATGAGCCGGATGTTGTTATCACTGGTGCAACCAACGAGTTGGGGTTCGGATATCTGTCAGTAAAAAACTTACTAAGAAATTAGCAGTAAACTAAAAATTGAGGAGGACAAACAAATGTTGAATGGCAAAAAAGTAGCCATCCTCGGAGACCGTGATGGTATTCCGGGCGATGCGATTGCTGAATGTGTCAAGTCAGCCAGTGCTGAAGTTGTATTTTCTACAACTGAGTGCTTCGTCTGAACGAGCGCAGGCGCAATGGACCTTGAAAACCAAGCCAGAATCAAAGATTTGGCTGAAGAGTTTGGAAACGAAGATCTAGTTGTAGTTTTAGGTGGGGGAGAAGCAGAAGCTTCTGCTCTGGCCGCCGAAACTGTATCCGCTGGAGATCCGACTTTCGCAGGTCCGTTGGCAGGAGTTCCGTTGGGGCTCAAATCATTCCATATTTTTGAACTAAAAGATGAAATCGATGCAGATATATATGATGAGCAAATAAGCATGATGGAGATGGTCCTGGATATGGACACCATCGTTGAAGCAGTATCTGCATTGAGATAGTTATAAAGAAAACACCCAGAAAAGGGGGAAAACAGTGGGGAAAATTAAAGTCGTTCACTATATCAACCAGTTCTACGTTGGAATTGGTGGCGAAGATATGGCTCATGAAGGGTTGCATATCTACGAGGGTTCCAAAGGACCTGGTATGGGGCTGGAAAAAGAATGGGACGGCAAAATTTCCATTGTCAAGACACTGGCCTGTGGTGATAACTACTTTAACCTGGAAGAAAACTTTAAGAAGATCAAGGATCAGTTACTTCAGGAAGTTAAAGAAGCTAACCCAGATGTAGTTATTGCAGGACCAGCATTTAACGCGGGGCGCTATCCATCCATCCTATGTCACCATTGCTAAGAGATTGGGACTTACAGGGAAAGATGATGCAGAGTTCTGTCAAGCGCTGATAAAACGCATTGATACACTGATTGCTAAGGTAGGAAACCCTAAGAGCTTTAGTGATTTCGGTATCAGTGAGGCAGAGTACATGGGTAAATTGGATTATTTTGCTCAGTTGGCAGCGCCGGCAATGGCTACTAAGTTAGCACCGAGAATCCCAACGATTGAAGAGACCAAGGAACTCCTGGAAGCAGCATATTACTCCTACTAGGGATCATGCTCAACAGTGTCACTGATACGGATGAATATATGGATACAGCAAGACAGCGTGCAACCAATACTCGGTTGCACGCTGTTTTTCTGTCGTTCTATTAAGAATTCTAAGGAAATATCACCGCACAATTGAAAAATCATGGTAGAATTTAACATTGATTAGTGTTAGTGAAATTGTGCATACAGTATTGGTGATTGTAGATTAAGCGTGATTTGTTCGTGCTAGGCTACTCTAAAGGTATGACAACAATGAATTGGCTATCAACAGAAAATAATGTGAATCGAAATTATTGTATGCTAATCGGTAAAGAAGCTAATGTGGAGGAAAATTGAACATGGCTGTTCCTTTGAAGACGAATGAATTTGTAAAAGTTGCCTATTATTATTATAAATCAGGCATGACGCAGAATGAAATTGCGAATAAAATGTCCATGTCTAGGCAGCGCGTTAATAGGATACTCAAAAAATGCCTTGAAA
>DAOUPV010000025.1 GCA_030625965.1 Clostridia bacterium | reverse complement strand
TGCTCGGTGGGTGAATGCGGTGCCTGTACGGTATTGGTCGATGGTGTGAACATCGATTCCTGTATCTATCTGGCGGTTTGGGCGGACGGCAAGGAGGTCCGGACCATTGAAGGTCTGGAGGAAGATGGGAAACTGTCCTCTGTGCAGCAATCCTTCGTGGATAACGGGGCGGTGCAGTGCGGTTTCTGTACTCCGGGTCTGATTTTGACGACGACGGCCTTGAAAGAAGCAAATGTCCATATGGACCGGAACGAGTTGAGACGTAGCCTGTCCGGGCACCTGTGTCGATGTACCGGTTACCAGCAAATAATGGTAGCAACTGAGGAATCACTGGATGCTGGAAAGGGGTAACCTTTCCAGCTTTACTATTTGTGTTAGAATGAGGAAGAAATATGAAGATCAAGATAGACCGTGAGGGTTTAATCATCGGGATACTGATGTCGGTCACCATATCCATATCCGTTTCCTTGGCAATAACCTTGATTAACCAAGGTATTACCGAGCGGTTTTGGGGTGTGTTCCTAAAATCTGTAGGGTACAGCATATTGGTGGGTTTTCCAGTGTCACAGCTGGTTTTCCCGTATATACTGCGGTTTTCGCAGAAGATGACGGGAAGGGAGTAGCTTGTTAGGCAGTTGCGAATGGAGGAGTTATGCAAAAAGGGATTTTTAATTGGTTTGGATTTTTGGATCCCATAGAGGTCCGATTGGAACAGATTGCTAGGAGCGGTTTTGGTCACGTGGCCCTTTGGTGGGAAGATGAGACCTGGCCCAAACTGGTCAAGCGTTTCGACATGATTAAGATGGTTGAAAAGGCCGGTCTTGCGCTAGATTCCATCCATTTGCCATATCTTGAGATCAATGACATCTGGCAGGAGGACAACCGCAAGATTTCCGAAATCTACCAGAACTATCTTCAGGAGATCGCCTCTTCCGGCGGCAAGCTCTGTGTGCTCCATCTGCAGAATGAATGGTACGAACCGGAGACGCTGGAGCCAGGCTACCGCTTTGTGCAAAGCATGGTCACCTTGGCTGAACAGCTGAAAATTAAGATCGCCCTGGAGAACACCCATCATACACATCTATTGAGCGAAGCGCTGCGTCTGTTTCCCAGTAGGAATTTGGGAATGTGTTACGATTCTTCCCATGACTTCTACCAGACGGAAACCCAGGGGGAGCTGTTGAAGAAGCACAGTGAACGCCTCTTCTGCCTTCATCTTTCGGATACGGATGGACAAGAGGACCGCCACTGGACGTTGGGCCCGGGCATTGTGGACTTGGGCATGCTGAAAAATGAGTTCCGCTCGGTCGGTTACCAGGGCGTTAGAACCTTGGAGGTCATTGCGAATGAGCGTCAGAAAGAACTGGGAGCCGAGGGTTTTCTGGCGGAAGCTTATCAATCACTGGATCTGCTGAAAAGAAAAATATAGTGTTGTAAAGAGTTGTATACAAGACACAACTGTAAGGATGCACGGAAATTAGATGGGTGTTATGCCCATATTTTGTAAATTCGACCATGGTAAACGATGGCTCGCCATTGTACTATGGTATCAGGAAAGATAATGCTTCAGATTGAAGCTGAGTATTGCCAGAGCATGTTCGTGGTGCTAGAATGGCAATAACTGAATAAGAGCTTTTATGGTTTATTATGATTAATAGAGAATACGGTGTGAACCCGTAGCAGCCCCCGCTGCCGTAATGCGGACGAAACCTAATTATGCCACTGTCATTGATGGGAAGGCTAGGGAGTAGGACGATGCTAAGTCGGAAGACCTGCCATGATTGCTAGATATATAGATGCCTCGGTGGGAGGAACTAGATTCGTGCGACCTCGTGTCACACATTAGACATTCCATGAGCATGTATATATTCCACTTCGATTTCGATGAAGGTTGGATATATGCATTTTTTTTGCATAAGTGCGCCTTCGTTAGAAAATATAACATACATATTTGGAGGAAGACATGAAAAAAGTACTATCTATTGTTTTGGTTTGCATGCTGTTATTTTCCTTGGCTGGTTGTTCGGGACAGAACAGCGACGCCGAGAAGAAGGCCGTGTTGGTCGTGAGTTTCGGATCCAGTTTCATCGAGAACCGGGAAGCGGCTATCGATGCCACGGAAGTAACCATTGCGGAGGCGTTTCCGGAGTATGAATTCTTCCGGGCCTTCACATCCCAGATCATCATCGACATCTATGCGGATCGTGACGGCGTGGAGATCGACAATGTGTCTCAAGCCATCGAGAAAATCTATGAAGATGGTTATGGCGAGGTTTTGGTCGTGCCGACGTTGGTCATGAACGGTGAAGAAGAAGAGGAAATGCTAGAGGCTCTGGAGCCTTTCGAGGAGAAGTTCTCCAAGTTCACCATAAGCTCGCCGCTTCTGACTAGCTATGATGACTACGTAGCGTTGGTCAACGCCATGGCTACTGAATTGCCGGCCACAGCTGAAGGTGAAGCCATCGTATTGATGGGTCACGGATCACATCATGATGGCAATAGCGCATACGGCGCCTTGGATTATGTTTTCAAAGATGAAGGATATAACAATGTATTCGTAGGAACGGTTGAAGGATTCCCCACCTTCGATACCATCCTCAAGAACCTGGAAGCCGGCGGTTATACCAAGGTGACTCTGATGCCGGCCATGATCGTAGCCGGAGACCATGCCCACAATGATATGGCGGGTGACGAAGAGGACAGCTGGAAGCAGATGCTTAAGGCCGAAGGCTACGATGTGGACTTCGTAATGGCCGGTCTCGGTGAACTATCATCCATCCGAGGACAGTTCGTGGCACACGCCCAGGACGCTTTGGCACAGAATTAGAAAACTTGAATTATTTATCCATGGGGACGCTTAGCAGCGTCCCTAACCCTTTTTTTATACAGTGACGAGGATAACATGCATAACAAACTGATACTGATCTGCATACTCATAATCGGATGTCTGCTGACAGGATGCACCGGTGTTTTTGTCAGAGATGGGCAAAGCGAAATCATCGATGAAAAGACCTTCATCGACGATCAGGGTGATGAGTTCACGGTACAGGAACCCTATACAAGGATTGTCACCTTATATTCGGCCCACACCGAGAACCTGTTCGAGCTGGGAGCCGGGGAGAGGATCATCGGCGCCAACAGCACTTCCATCTACCCGCCTGAGGCGGCTTTTCTGCCCAGATACGATTATAGGCAGGATCCCGAGCCGTTAATCGCGGCGGAGCCGGACCTAGTAATCATACGTCCCTTTGTAGCGAAGAATTATCCCGGTTACATACAGTCACTGAAAAAAGCCGGTCT
This sequence comes from Clostridia bacterium, assembly GCA_030625965.1. GTDB lineage: Bacteria > Bacillota > TC1 > TC1 > UBA5767 > UBA5767. Next base: position 26,923 of record DAOUPV010000025.1, on the reverse strand, counting down.
GACGGTCGTGTCCCTGTATCCGGAAAGTGAAGCCGAGTTCGGGAAATATATCCGAATCCTGGCCATGCTCACTGGGCGTGAGGAGACTGCTGAGGTCAAGCTGTCCGAGTTGAGCAGTAGGATTGAGGAAATCGAGCAAATAACCGGGGCCATAAAGGATAAGCAGACTGTCTTTTTCGAATCCACCAAGACCAATTACCGCACGGTTACTCCGGACTCCATGCCAGGCATGGCCATCCTACGAGCCGGAGGTATCAACTTGGCAGCAGAAGTATCACCCATGACCCGGGGGAGTTCCATTGCTGAATACGGTGTGGAAAAGCTGATGATGAATGCGGAAGAAATCGATATCTATATATCCCAGCGGGGTGCCATGAACAGTGGTGGCAGCATGATCTCCATCCCCCAACGGGAAGGATTCAAAGCCATCAAGGCGGTGCGCGAGGGCCGCATCCTGGAGCTCAATGAGAAAATCGTCTCCTCGCCGACCTTCCGCTATTACAAGGGCGTGAACGAGATCGCCCGCATGCTCTATCCGGAGCTGATGGACGATTATTCGCATCTAGTCTCGGACGAGCCCATCAGCCGCGAGGACTACGCGGTACTGACAGTTCTCATGAACCATGTGCCTGTCTTCATTCCCTCGTCGTCCCATTACTACGAGAGGGAATACCGCACCCACACCTACGGTCTTTTCACAGACGTCAAGTGGGATTCGGAGAACTTCGACTACATCGAGACAGCTGTGCTCAACAGCTTCATCCAAGGTGTTGAGACCGAGGACGGCGACGAATACTTTGACAGAACGAGCCTGCTCACCAGAGAGGACCTGGCCTTCACCCTATACATCATGGGGGACTTCCAATCGAGTGAAACCCACCAGGACATCAAGGACATCGAGGGGCGTAAGAGAGAAAACATCATCCAGAAGGTGGTGGACCAGGGGCTGATGACGCTTACGGACGGATACTTCCATCCGGAACGTCCGGTCACTGCCAATGAGGCCATCCGGATCCTGGAACGCCTGAAGAAGGGGCAATATGACGAGTCTTAAGAGATGCTTACTGATCATAATCGCATGTTTTACATTGGCCGGCTGTAGTCAGGCCATCGGGGGTACCGGAGACTCCAGGATTCTGGATGAGCGGACCTTCGTGGATGACATGGGCAACATCATAGAAGTGCTGGATACAGAACCCAGGATCGTAAGCCTTTACCGGGACCACACGGAGAACCTGTTCCACCTGGGGGCCGGGGATTTGCTGATCGGCATCGACCAGAAGTCACTCTTTCCGCCTGCTTCGGCCGAACTGCCCCGCTACGATCTGGACAAGGTCTACGATGTGGAAGCGATCATCGCCCAGTCGCCGGATTACGTGCTGGTGGCCCCATCGGTGAACAGCCGCTACCGCGGCGGCATCTCCCGCCTGGAGGCTTCCGGAGTGAGGGTGGTTTCCATCCTGCCTGAGGACTTCGCAGGGTTTGACGATTACGTAAGGGAACTGGGGATGCTGACCCACCGGGAGCAAGAGGCTGAAGAAGCCATCATCGGACTGCGCCTGAAGCTTCAGGATATCGCGGACAGAACCGGGAAGTTGGAGAGAAAGACCAAAGTCTTCTTTGAGGCCTCGGAGAACGGTTACCAGGCGGTATCGCCGGGAACCCTTCCCTACCTGGCCCTTGAACTGGCCGGGGCGGAGAATCTGGCGGCTGATGTCGAACCGGAATATTTCAACAGCCTGTTTTCCCCTTTCGGCTTGGAGAAGATCCTGGCCCTTAAGGATGAGATCGAAGTCTACCTGACGCTGCAGGGCGGCGTGAAGCCAGGCAGCAACCTGATGGAGATCGAGGGACTTGCACTCTTCCAGGAAATAAGAGCCGTGCAACAAGGCCGGGTGTTCGAACTGGATCAAGTGCGCATCAACGCATACACCTTACGCTATCCGGATGCAGTATATGATCTGGCCCGCATGCTCTATCCGGAGGAACTGGATGACTTCCGGGTCTACGCTTCGGAGGAAACATTGACCCGGCGCATGTTTGCCAAGATCGTGGTTCGCTTCTTCCACCTGCCGGATACGGTCATCTCGGAAACAGGCTACTACGAATGGGAGAAGTACCATCATGGCTATGGGTCCTTCCAAGACCTGGACTGGCAGGACCCGGATTTCCAGGATATTGAGACATCGGTCATGCACTACATGATCCGGGGCCTGGAGGATGAGTCGAGAGGCGAGTATTACGATTCGGAGGCGCAGGTCACCAGGGCCGATCTGGCCTATATGGCCTACATGCTGGAAGACCTGGAAGCGGCGGGAGACCAAGAGATTCTGGATATCGCCGGAAGACAGGATGAGAGGATCATCCGGACCGTGGTGCAAAGCGGTCGGATGCAGACGCAAGAGGGATATTTCAATCCGGAGAATACGTTCAGCCGGGAGAATTTCATAGAATTTTTGGAAGAAACATACGGGGACGCTGATGATCAAGACTGAGAACCTAATTAGACAATTCGGAAAACAAAAAGCGGTGGACGGGCTCAACCTGCATATTCCGCCAGGATCGGCTTACGCTCTTCTGGGCCCCAACGGGGCAGGCAAGACCACCACGCTCCGTTTGCTGTCCACCTTGCTGGCTCCCACGGAAGGGGAGATCTATGTGGATGGCGAGAAGATGCAGAGGGCCAGCAAGGCCATGAAAAGCCGCCTGGGCATGGTCTCTCAGCATTTCAGCCTACAGCGGGACATGACACCCAGGGAGGTGCTGAAACTGCATGGCTACTTGCATGGCATGAGCCGCCGGGACAGGAAAGAGCAGATAGAGCGCTTGATTCGCTTTGCAGGCATGGAAGCTGAGCAGAAGAAATTGGTATCGGAACTCTCCGGCGGCAACAAGAGAAAACTGATGATCGTAAGAGCGGTCATGCACCGACCGGATATCCTGTTTCTGGATGAACCCACGGTAGGACTGGACGCCTCTATCCGCCGAAGCATCTGGGACCTGCTCAAGAAACTTCGTTACGCGGGCATGACCATCGTACTCACTACCCATTACATCGAAGAAGCCCGGGTGCTCTGCGACCGTATCGGGATGATGAGCCAGGGCAAGATCGTGGCCGAAGATACCCCGGAAGGTTTCATGAGTACCCTGCCGGCCTATGTGGTGGAGGATTACCGGGATGAGCGGACGGACTACAGCTATTTCCCAGACCGGGACAGTGCGGCAAACTACATTGCAGGGCAGAACACCACGGCTACCGTACGCCGCTCCAATCTGGAGGATGCATACATCCTGCACACGGATACTAAGGGATCGAAAGAGAGGTTGCGCGCATGATACGAGAAATTTGGCCCGTACTTTGGGATGAGTGGATCGTGTTCAAGAGGAGCTGGTTCCAGATCACAACCAGCGCCATCATCGGTCCCATACTTTATATCGTGGCCTTCGGACTGGGTCTGGGTGGTGGGTCTTCCCTTCAGGGTGTGACCTACGTCAAGTTCCTGATCCCGGGCATCGTGGCCCTTACAACCATGAATGCCAGCTACAAGGCCATCTCCACGTCGCTGGCTACGGGGCGCATTTACAACAAGACCTTTGAACAGTTTCTGATCGCACCCATTTCCATGTTCAGCTACTGCACGGGCAAAGCCATCGCCGGATCGCTCCGGGGCTTCTATGCAGGGATGATGGTCATGGGCGTCGCCATACTGTTCGGGGTAAGACTCCATGTGACGCCGGACTTTTTCCTCATCATGCTCCTATCAGGTCTGACATTCGCTTGTCTGGGCATGTTCGGAGCAATGGTGGTCAAATCCCATGCGGACATGAACCGTTTCGGTACCTTCGTGATGCTGCCCATGACGTTTCTCTGTGGGACCTTTTTCTCGTTGGACCAACTGCCGTTCGTGCTGAAAGAAATCATCTATCTCTTTCCACTGACCCACATCTCCACCATGCTGCGGGCCATCGCGACCTACGAGGCCTATACGGTGGGGAACCTGCTGACGGTAGGAGCCTATTTTATAGCCTTCTTCCTGCTGGCGTTGTATCGCTGCTACAAGGTAGCAGCCTAAGGTGGACAATATGAGGCAAGCCTCTGAATGCTCTGAATATACAGAACTAAATACGCTTTTCAAGAAGAGAAAGCGATGCCGTAATTTCGTAATAACGTCTTTTGTCTGTTGGCTGTTCCTGATGGTCTACTTCACCAATCTAGGTGAAGCCAACATCGGATTCGCCCAGGTACTGAGAATCATCCTGGGCAAGGTAAGCGGCAACCAGGAATGGTTGGTATCCAGTCCGTTGGGGATTCAGGCCATCGTCTGGGATATCCGCTTGCCCAGGATCATCACTGGTGCGTTTGTGGGTATGGGACTCGCGGTATCGGGCGCGGTCTTCCAGTCGCTCCTGATGAATCCTTTGGCCGATCCCTATACCATCGGCATCTCCACCGGCGCGGCGCTGGGTGCCAGCGTGGCCATCTACCTGACCGGGATTCTGCAGATCGCGACCATCCCCATCCTGCCGGCGGCCTTCGTCGGATCCATCCTGACACTGCTTTTGGTCACCAGCATCGCCAACCGCAGCCGAGGTATGAATGCAGCCAACCTGATCATCGCGGGCATCATCGTGAGCTCCATCCTGTCCGCGGGCATCAGCTTCATCAAGAATGCCGCGGGCGAAGAGGTGGGGGCCATCGTGTTTTGGCTGATGGGCTCCTTGGCCTCAAGGACCTGGAACCATGTACTGGTCATTGTGCCTGTCGTCATCCTCTGCAGTCTGGTGATCTTCCGTTATGCGGACGAGCTGAACCTCTTGGGGACCGGCGAAGATACAGCCAGGGGGCTGGGCGTGGACGTGAAACGAGTCCGGCGCATCCTGCTTGTGGCCGCCTCGCTCCTGACGGCGGCCTGCGTATCGGTCAGCGGAATCATCGGCTTCGTAGGGCTGGTCATTCCCCATTTGCTGCGTTTCGGATTCACTTCCGACAACCGCCAACTGTTGCCCATGTCGGCGCTTCTGGGAGCCAACCTGTTGCTCTTCGCTGACAATCTGGCCCGAGTGGCCTTTGCCAGCGCCATACCGGTCGGCGTTCTGACGACGCTGATGGGTGGACCGTTTTTCCTATACCTCTTCATCAGAAGAGGCGACCGAGGAGGTGAGGCAGCATGATCCATGTAGATGACTTGAGCTTCAGCTATGATCAGAAGCCTTTCATAGAGAAGTTGAACTTGCAGGTGAAACCGGGTTTCACCGTCTTAATCGGACCCAACGGTTCCGGCAAGACCACACTGCTTAGGACCATGTCCGGCATGCTGGAGGGTTACAAGGGCAGTATCAGCATGGTGGGTAAGAACATCCGCAAGATGAGTGCAATCGAGAGGGCCAAGACCTTTGCCGTGGTCAACCAGAGACAGAATTTCACGTTTCCCTTTTCCTGTCTGGAATTCGTATCCTTGGGGCGCTATCCGCACCGCAAGAACATGAACCGCCTGGAGAAGGAGGACTATGAGATCATCCTGGAGAGCATGCGCAGCATGGAAGTGCTGCATTTCAAGGACAAGCTGTTGAACGAAGTGAGCGGCGGAGAACAGCAACGGGTGGTTCTGGCCTGTGCGCTGGCCCAAAAGACCAAGGTGCTGCTCCTGGACGAAGCCTTCTCGGCGCTGGATATCGCCCACAAGGCCAACGTGGTCAAGCTCCTCAGACGCCGTGTCGAGGAGGATCAGCTGAGCGTGGTTTCGGTGATGCACGATCTGCCGCTGGCTTACCGTTATGCCGACCGGGTGTGCGTGATGCAGAAAGGCAGTCTGGTCAGTCATGAGGAACCGCATTTGGCCATGGGAAAAGACGTGATGCGCGAGGTCTTCCGGGTTGAGACAGAGATTATTGAAGGCAGAGGCCTTTATATAAACATTTAGTAGGGATAACTGATACAGACACATAAGAAAAACTAACTGAAGAAAGTGAGAGTACCATGAAGAACCTAAAGAAAATACTGCTATTGTTGCTGATTATGAGTGTGATGTTTACCGGATGCCAAGGGGCACCTAGCGAGGCGGAGGAACCGAGCGACACCCCGGCTCAGGAAGCCAGCGAGGGAAGTGAAGCTGAAAGCGGATCCGCTTATGACGCCATGGTGCTGTCCCAGGATGAGACTAGCGTTACTGTGCTGGATGCCAGAGGCAATACGGTAGTCATCGACAAGAACCCGGAACGGGTGGTCCCGATGCAGATCACACTGTTGGATCTCTGGTACTTATCCGGAGGTGAAGCCGTAGCCAGAACCAGCAGCAGGACCGCGGTTCCCGAAGCGTCTGAGGATCTGCCTGAGGTGGGCGCGACCACCAGCCCCAACATCGAGCTGCTGCTGGCGGCTGAACCGGATCTGGTGATCCTCAATTCTAGCAGTGACACTCATGTGGAGATGGCTTCTATTCTGGACGAGAACGGCATCCAGTATTTCTATACCGGTACCAGCCTGAATCCGTATCAAAGCGTGAATGAGGCGCTGTATCTCTTCTCAGCCATCAATGGCAACCATGAGGCCTACGAGGAGAACGTGTTGGCTATGGAATCCGGGGTTGAAGAGGTGCTGGCCATGACCGAAGGCAAAGAAGGCCCGTCGGTACTGGTGCTCTTCGGTTCCTCCAAATCGGTTCGCTGCGAACTGGCTAGCGGTCTGGTGGGTGAGATGTCAGAGATGCTGGGTGCGGATAACATCGTGGACCTGGAGATCCCAGGTGAGTCCAAAGTGGACTTCAGCCTGGAGACGGTGCTCGCTAACGACCCGGATATCATTCTGGTCAGCGTGATGGGTGAGGTGGAAGCGATCAGAGACCGCATCGACCAGGATATCGCCAGCAACGAAGCTTGGAACAGCTTGACCGCGGTTCAAGAAGGTCGCATCTATTATCTGCCCAAGGAACTTTATCTTTACAAACCCAACGCCCGCTATCCAGAAGCGTTCCAGGGACTGTATGACATTTTCTATGGAGAGGTTGAAAAATAATGAAACAGGTCGGTGACAGGACCAGCGAAAATCTCAGCCCGCTGGCTACACTGCAAAAAGCAAAAGCATATCGGATAAGCATCATTGTAGCGTTCCTGTTGCTGGCCGTGCTGGCTTTTCTGCTCAGTTGCGCCATCGGATCCTACCAGGCCAGCATCAGTCAGGTGTTCCGGGCTATCTTCGTGGACACCGAGGGTACGGCCAGAAACATCATCTGGAACGTGCGGGTGCCCAGGAATCTGGTAGGAGCTTGTGCCGGGGCCTGTCTGGCGCTGTCAGGTGCCATGCTGCAGGGTATGATGCGCAATCCCTTGGCATCCCCCAACATCATCGGGGTGAGCTCAGGTGCGGGTCTAGGCGCCATGCTGGTGCTGGTGGTCTGGCCGCAATTCACCTATCTTTTGACACCGGTGGCTTTTCTGGGAGGACTGGCAACCACGCTGCTTATCTACTCCCTGTCCTACAGGGGAGGAATCCAGCCGCTAAGGATGGTGCTTTCGGGTATTGCGATTTCCTCCTTATTCGGTGCCGTCAACAATGCTATCCTGATCTTCTACTCGGACCGGGTGCAGAGCGCTCTGGGTTTCATGGTGGGCAGCTTGTCTGCCAAGAGCTGGATCCATGTGCGTACCATATGGCCCTATACGCTGGTCGGAATCTTGCTGGCCCTCGTGAGTGCCCCCAGACTCAATGTGTTGACACTCAGTGAGGAGATGGCCATCGGGCTGGGACTCAAGGTCGAAAGAACACGGATGTTCTTTATCGCCCTGGCGGCTCTCTTAGCGGCGGCCAGTGTCTCGGTTGTGGGCATCATGGGCTTTGTGGGGTTGATCGTACCCCATATCGTCAGGCTGCTTATCGGATCGGACTACCGTTACCTGCTTCCGGCATCGGTGTTCCTGGGAGCTGCATTGGTAATGCTATGCGACACCTTATCTCGTACGGTGTTCATGCCCATCGAGGTACCGGTCGGCATCTCACTGGCTGTACTGGGCGCGCCGTTTTTCCTCTATCTCTTACGAAGGAGAAAACTAGTATGATGCATGTTGAAGATCTATATCTCGGATATGAAAACAGGATGATACTGGAAGGGATTTCTTTTGATCTGACACCGGGTGCTGTGACCACCATCATCGGCCCCAATGGTTCAGGGAAGTCCACACTGCTGAAGGCCATGGCCCGCTGCCTCAAGCCCAAAATGGGATTGATCCAGTATCAGGATAAGTCCCTGACCCAGATCAGCACCAAGGAGCTGGCCAAAAGCATAGCGCTCTTACCCCAGGCGCCGCAGATACCTCATGACTATACGGTATTCGATCTGGTCTGTCAGGGTCGCTTCCCATACTCCAACTGGATGGGGCGCCTTGGTGCGGAAGACTATGACGTAGTCAACTGGGCCATTGAAGCCACCCAACTGGGGAACCTGGTGCACCGAGAGGTAGCCACTTTGTCCGGTGGAGAGAGACAGCGTGCCTTTATTGCCATGTCTTTGGCTCAGGAACCGGATCTGCTTTTTCTCGATGAACCGACCACCCATCTGGATATCGCTCATCAGTTCGAAGTCCTGGAGCTGGTTTCCCGCCTGAACCGGGAGATGAACATCAGCATCGTCATGGTGCTGCATGATCTAAGCCAGGCTATGAAGTACTCCGATGAAGTATTGGTCGTGCACGAGGGTCAGATTTATGCACACGGTAAGTCTGAAGAGGTAATGCAGGAGCAGCTCTGCGCCGATGTGTTCGGCATCCGGGTGCGCTTCGTCATAGATGAGATCAGCGGGGAACGATTGATCATTCCGCTGGGGACCAATGGAGCGATGCCATGGGCGGTTTGATGATTGCCGGCAGCTCCAGCGGCGCCGGAAAGACCACCGTATCCATCGGGATCATGGCGGCTATGAAAAAGAAAAATATGGATGTCCGTCCCTTCAAAGTCGGACCCGACTATATAGACCCAGGATTTCACCGCTTCGTCTGCGGAAAGCCGTCACACAACCTAGATGGCTACATGCTGAACGAGGAGATGGTCCGTTACCTTTACCGTCACTATGGAGAGACGGGAGACATGAGCATCGTGGAAGGTGTTATGGGGCTCTATGACGGTTACGGACGGAAGAGTCTAGGTAGTGCCGCCCATATCGCCAAGATGTTGGATGTCCCGGTCGTTCTGGTGATCGACGGGAGCGGGGTATCGACCAGTGCAGCTGCCACGGTGCTGGGTTTTAAGAACTATGATCCGGCAGTGAATCTGGCCGGTGTCATCGTCAACAAGGTATCCGGGGAGTCCCACTATCAATTGGTGCGCGAAGCCATCGAGGAGAAGACGGGCGTTTCGTGTGTGGGCTACCTGAAGAAGAATCCGGAGCTCAATCTGGGAAGCCGTCATCTGGGACTGGTGCCGGCTGGAGAAGCCGCCGGGCTCACAAGCAAGGTAGACATCCTGAGTGCCCAGGTTGCGGAAACCGTCGACTTGGAAGCGCTGAAGCGGCTGGCGGATGAAAAACCTTCTGGCAAGCAGGACATGCCAGAAGAACTGGCCCGGTTCATCGAGGAGAACCGTAGGGACTTTGAAGGCCGGACTATCGCCTACGCCTATTCGGACGCCTTCAACTTCTATTATGAGTCCGGTCTCGATTTACTAAGGGACCTGGGAGCCAAACTCGTTCCTATGGATCCGGCTCGGGATAGAAGCTTGCCCGAGGGGACGGACGCCTGCTATTTCGGCGGCGGATTTCCCGAGATGTTCCTAGATGAGCTGAGCGAGAACCGGGATTTCCTGAAGGATGTCAGGCAGAAACTGGATGCAGGGCTACCCTGCTACGGCGAGTGCGGGGGTTTCATGTATCTCACCCGCAGCATTACGGATCTTGAGGGAGAGACCAGAGATATGGTGGGTTTCTTTGAAGCCGAGGCTAGAATGACCAAGCGTCTGCAGCGGTTCGGCTACGTGGATTTGGACTACCAGGATCTGAGTATCCCCTGCCATGAATTCCATCGTTCCCTGGTGGAAGAAGGAAATCTGGAGTATGTCTACAAGGTTCGTAAGACCAAGGACGGGCAGCTGGTCAGGGAGTACCGGTGCGGCGCCAACAAGGGTAGGACACTGGGGGGATATCCCCACGTGCATTTCTTGGCCAATCCTAATTTCGTAAGGAAGGTATTTATATGAAATATATGAACGATCCCATGGGGATAGAAAACAAGAGTTTCGAGATCATCGCCAGCGAGCTGAAAGAACTCGGTGATTACCAGTTTACACCGGAGGAGTTTCGCATCGTGCAGCGGGTGATCCACACCACAGCGGACTTCAAATATGCGGATCTGATTCGCTTTACAGGACCAGCCATCGAAAACGGTCTGGCGGCCATTAAGAAGGGTTGTAAGATCTACACTGACACCAACATGATTCGGGCCGGTGTGAACAAGAGAAAGCTTGCTGAGTTCGGTTGCGAACTGGTGAACATAGTGGGGGATCCCGATGTACGGGAGGAAGCGAAGCGCCGGGGTGTGACCAGGTCCACGGTGGCCATGGAGAAGGCCTGCGATGAGGATATCCGGATCTTCGCCATCGGCAACGCACCGACCGCTCTCTTCACCCTGATGGAGCTGATGCAGAAGAAGGATTTCAAACCGGATCTGATCATCGGCGTACCAGTAGGCTTTGTGGGAGCGGCCGAATCCAAGCTGGAACTTCTGGAAACGGGTGCGACTTCCATCAGCATCCAAGGCCGGAAGGGCGGCTCGACCGTGACCGTGGCTATATTGAACGCACTATTCTATCTATTGAACAACGAGAGGTAAATCATGGAACGTTACATCATTCAGGGAGGCAAAAGACTACGTTGTGGTCATACAACCGGATCCTGTGCGGCGGCTGCCGCCAAGGCAGCCGCGACCATGCTACTGGGCGGAGAAGATGTGGTCCGGGTTCGGCTGGACACCCCCAAAGGCTGGGTGCTGGAACTGCCGGTGCTGCAGGTTGATAGGGCCATGTCGGAAGTATCCTGCGCCATCGAAAAGGACGGCGGGGACGATCCCGATGTCACCCACGGGCTGCTGATCCACGCCAAGGTCAACCGGATCAAGGGAGGCATAAAGGTCCTGGGCGGTGAAGGCGTGGGCCGGGTGACCTTGCCCGGACTGGCCTGTGCCGTCGGAGACGCGGCCATCAATCCGGTGCCTCGAGAGATGATCCGCAAGAATCTGGAGGAAGTGGCCAGGATTTACGGATACGAGGGCGGACTGTCCGTGGAGATCTCCGTGCCGGGAGGCAAGGAGACCGCTAGGAAGACCTTCAACCGGAAGCTGGGCATTGTGGACGGCATCTCAATTCTGGGGACCAGCGGTATCGTGGAACCCATGAGTGAAAGCGCTCTGAAGCGTTCCCTGGAACTGGAAGTCAATATTTTGAAGGAAAAAGGCTACAAGCAGCTGCTGCTATGTCCGGGGAACTACGGCAAACGTTTTGCCACCGAAGAGCTGAAGCTCGGTGAAAAGAACCTGGTGAAGATAGGCAACTTCGTAGGCCACCTGTTTTCCTATGCTGCAGAGCAGGGGGTAGAGGAAATCCTCTATGTCTCCCATCTGGGCAAAGCCATAAAGATACTGGGCGGCATGAAGGACACCCATTCCAAGTATGGCGATTGCCGGTTGGAGCTTCTGGCGGCTTACGGCATCCGACAGGATATGCGGCTTGAGGCTTTGAAGGAGATATTGGACTGCGTGAGCACCGACGCCGTTGTGGAAGTAATGAAGCGGGAGAATTGCTTGCAGCAGGTGCTGGATAGCATCCTGATGGATCTGGAGTTCCAGCTCGCCGAACTCACATCGGACAAGACCCGGGTGGGCGTGGTGCTCTTCAATCATGAACATGGATTGCTCGGAACCGGTGAATTGGGAAAGGAGATGTTGGGACGCTATGCAGAAGGAATATAAGGTACAGATAATCGGCATGGGTGGTGGCAATCCGGATCACATGACCCGGATCGCCTACAGGAAGATGCTCGAGGCGGACACTCTTCTGGGTGCCAGCCGTCATTTGGACATTCCGCCCAACAATGGCAAGAAGAAAATCTATATGGATGATGGCCTAAAAGAGCTGGCTGCATACATTCAGAAACACCATCAGGAGGAACAGTTGGTCGTATTGGTCTCTGGGGACCCGGGATTTCACAGCTTGCTGCGTTATCTGAAGAATCAGCTGGACCAGGTGTCATTCGAGGTATACGGCGGAGTGGGATCCATCAGCATGCTCTTCAACAGGTTATCCATGCTCTGGGATGATGCTTACCTCATGAGCCTGCATGGACAGACTGAGGATGTGATCCAGGCAGTGCGGGCGCATGGCAAGGTGGCCCTTTTGACGGACGCCACGCATACGCCGGCCAAGATCGTGGGCCTGTTGCGTGATGCGGGTGTTAGGAACAAGAGGATCGTGGTTGGGGAGAACCTGAGCTACCAAGATGAGCGGATCATTGAGACAGATCTGGAAAGTGAGTCGGACATCGGGAAGATCGGCATGGCCGTGATGGTGATATGTGATGAAGACATTCAGATATGAGGGATACGGCATTCCGGATGAGGACTTCATCCGGGGGTCGGCGCCCATGACCAAAGAGGAAGTCAGAAGCCTGACTATGTCCAAGCTGCATCCTGGAAAGGACGAGGTGGCACTGGATATCGGGGCGGGCACAGGATCTATAAGCGTGGAACTGGCCTATTGCTGCCGAAAGGTCTACGCTGCAGAAATGAAACCGGTGGCGCTAGAACTGCTTGAGACCAACAGGGAGCGTTTCGGTCGGGACAACATGGAGATCCTTTCCGGCGCTGCACCGGACTCGCTTGCATCCATAGGGGAGCCGTTGGACATCCTCTTTCTGGGTGGCACCGGAGGCAACTTGCGGCAGATCATGGACTGGGCAGAAGACAGGCTGAAGCCTGGCGGAAAGATGGCTGCCAATTTCATCACCATGGAAAATGCAGTAGATTTCCTCAGGTTGCTTAGGGAATATGATTATCAGGAAATCGATGTGACCCAGGTGCAGATCGCCAAGGGTCGGGGAATTGGAAAGCTGACCATGCTGATGGGTCAGAATCCGGTATTCATCATCAGTGCCAGGAGGAGGGACCATGGAGAGATTTGAACACGGCGGCAGAGTATGGGACCGGGATCCTGGGGAATGGTTGGATTATTCTTCCAATCTGAACCCGCTGGGTTGTCCTGAGCCGATGAAAGAAGCCCTTTACAGGGCTATAGACGAATCCGTCTATTATCCAGATGTGCAGATGCGATCTTCCGTACGAAGCCTAGCCACCTATCTAGAGGTTAAGGAAGAGAATGTCTTGCCGGAAAGCGGTGGGATCGAAGCACTGCATCATGCTATCCGTACCGTGATGCCCGGGCGTATCATCATCATGACCCCGGCCTTCGTGGAATACGAGCATATCGGAGAGATCTATGATATCCCCATGGTCTTTCTGCCTCTTTTGAGAGAAGGTCAGGCAGAGTTAGATCTGGAACGGATTGAAGAGGAGCTTAGAGTGAATGATCTGCTCATCGTCTGCAACCCATCTAATCCGTTGGGGGTGGCCTTTGAGAAAAGTCAATTGCAGCTTCTGTTGGATACGGTAAAGCGGAAGGAAGCCCGTTTGTTGATCGATGAAGCCTTCATAGACTTCTGTCCTGAGCGTAGCCTCAAGGATCTGGTGGCTGCCGAACCAAGGATGCTGATCGCCGGTTCTTTGACCAAGATATTCGCAGTACCAGGTGTGCGTATCGGCTATCTGCTGGCGCACGAATCGACGATTGCGGAGCTGAAATCCTCTCAGATGCCTTGGGTTCTGTCGGCATTCGCCAGTGCTATCGTATCGGAACTGGGGGGCATGCAGGAGTATGTTGAGGAGAGCCTAGCGTTGAACGAGCGGAACCGGAGAGATTTGGTCAGGGAATTGAGTTCGATGGGGTACAGGGTATATCCCTCGGAGGCCAATTTCCTGTTCGTAGATACCAGAAATACAGAGCGGTCGGCTTCCGAGATCGCAACGCTTCTGAAGGAGAAAAAGATACTGGTAAGGGATTGTTCCAATTACCGGGATACGGATGAGTACGCCATGCGTTTGGCGGTGAAAAGTGAAGATGATAACTGCAGGCTGGTGGCAGCACTGCAAGAAATAGGGGGGAAGAGTTATGAGTAACAAGGTATATTTTGTAGGTGCTGGTCCGGGGGATCCGGAACTGATCACCATCAAAGGAAAACGTATCGTCGCGGAGAGTGATCTGATCATCTACGCTGGGTCTTTGGTACCCAAGGAAGTAGTGGCAGACCATAAGGCAGATGCCAAAGTGCTCAGCTCGGCAGGCATGGACTTAGGCGAAGTGATGCAGGAGATGATTGCAGCGGTACGAGCCGGAAAACAGGTAGCCAGGGTGCATACCGGAGATCCCTCCATCTACGGAGCCATCCGGGAGCAGATCGACTGGTTGGACCGGGAGAACATCGAGTGGAAGGTCATTCCGGGCGTATCCTCTTTCGTGGCTTCGGCTGCAGCATTGGGTAAGGAGTTCACACTTCCTTCGGTATCCCAGACCGTGATCTGTACGCGCATGGAAGGCCGTACTCCGGTACCGGAAAAAGAGAAACTACATTTGTTGGCCAGCCACCGTGCATCCATGGCTATCTTTTTGTCTGTAGGTATGATCGAGCAGGTGGTAGAACAGCTGCTTACCCACTATGATCTCAGTACGCCGGTCGCCGTGGTGCAACGGGCCAGCTGGCCTGACCAGAAAGTGGTCCAGGGTACGTTGGGAGACATCGCAGAAAAGGTGAAGGGTGAGGATATCAGTAAGACAGCCCAGATCTTGGTGGGAGATTTCCTGGGAGATGAGTATGAGCTATCCAAGCTGTATGATTCCACTTTCTCCCATGAGTACAGACAGGCCAAACAGTGAAAAACAAGAGTTGGGCCTTCATCTCATTGACGGTTAAAGGACTGGAACGATGCCAGACGCTGCGCACTGCACTGGGGGTGGATGGTGACATCCTATGCCTTACAAAGCGCGCCGGTGGACGGGAAGACAGGACTTTTGACAGTTTTCAGGAGATGATGGCTTGTGCTTTTAACGAATATGAGGTGCTTGTTTGCCTGATGGCCAGCGGTATCGTGGTCAGGGCGTTGGCTCCTCTGATGGTATCCAAGACGTCCGACCCGGCTGTACTGGTGATGGATGAACCGGGCCGGTTCTGCATTAGCCTATTGTCCGGACACCTGGGCAGTGCCAACGACTGCGCCAAACTGGTGGAAGAGAAGACGGGTGCTGCGGCAGTGATCACTACCGCATCCGATGTATCAGGAAGCCTGGCTGTGGATACACTGGCCATGAGGTTGGGCCTGGCCATCGATGACATGACCCAGGCCAAGGATGTGACCGCGGCCCTGGTTAATGGGGAAAAGGTGCTGATCAACCAGAACCTTGCGGATCTGCCGGACAATGTGCAATTCGGCCAGGCAACTGGTACGGATGCCTTTGCGGGCATGATCCTGATCGATCCCTTTGAGAAGGGCCTCAGCATCAGTCAGATTGCCGAGCTCAAAAAGCGCATCCCTTGTGTCTGTCTTCATTCGCCCGGAACTGTCATAGGACTGGGCTGCAGGAAGGGTGTCAGCAAAGAGGCGATCTGGAATGCCATCATAGAGAACTGCGAGTACTGTGGGTTACCTAGCGAGAGCATTGCACGTGTAGCTACAGTGGATGTCAAACAAAACGAAGCAGGGATCCTTGGCATGGTGGAGGAACTCGGAGCTGATTTGAGGATTATCGGGCGAGAGGATATCGCTCAGGTGGAAAGCATGTTCCCTGGATCGGATTTCGTAAAGGAAACCATCGGTGTCAGTGCAGTGGCTGAACCATGCGGATACCTGGGATCTGACAAAGGCGTGCAAGTTTGTGGCAGAAAAAAATTGGACGGGGTGACCGTTTCCATATGGAGGATGAAAAATGACTAAACTATATGTAGTGGGGATCGGCCCGGGCGGCAAAGAACAGATGACAGAACAATGCAAAGAGGTGCTCACATCATGCGATACCGTGGTGGGCTACACCAGATACATGAAACTTGTAGAGCATTTGACTGAAGGAAAAGAGATCTACAAGACAGGGATGCATGGTGAAGTGGAACGTTGCCAGAAGGCGGTAGAGTTCGCCAAAGAAGGCAAAACCACGGCAGTGGTCTCCAGCGGCGACAGCGGCATCTACGGTATGGCCGGCTTGGTCTATGAAATCGTCATGCAACAGGAATGCATGGACCAGGTGGATGTGGTCGTGGTGCCGGGAATGACCTCGGCCAACGCTTCGGCATCGCTTTTGGGTGCGCCCCTGATGCATGACTTCGTGACCATTTCCCTGTCGGACTGGCTGACGGAGATGTCTTTGATCGAGAAGAGACTGCATTGTATCGGCCAAGGGGATTTCGTGGCTGTTGTCTACAATCCCAAGAGCAAGGCCAGACCTGAGATTATCAATAAGGCCCAAGAGATCCTGCTGCAGTACAAGTCCGGCGATACACCAGTCGGCATCGTCAGAAACGCCTATCGGGAAGGTCAGTCGGTGGAAATCACCACCTTGAAGGACATGTGCGATGCGGACATCGACATGCTGACCACACTGGTTATCGGCAATGCATCAACCTTCGCAGCCCAAGGCAAGATGGTTACCCCGAGAGGCTATGGAGTATGATCCTTCTGTTCGCTGGGACGAGTAACGCTAGACACCTGGCCCAGAAATTGATACAAAGAGGTGAGCAATTGACCATTTGTACGGCCACGGACTATGGTGCTAGCCTCTATCCGGACAGTGAACAGATCATGGAGATACACGCTGGGGCGTTGGAACTGGAAGCCATGGAGCGTTTCGTGAATATATGCAAACCGGAGCGCATCATTGATGCGACCCACCCGTTTGCGACCCACGTATCTTGGAACATTCGCAAAGTGGCAAACAAGCTGGGCATACCACTCGATGTGGCCAGGCGTGCAGAGGAGAACTATCCGGACGTGAGATATGTCGAGGATTTTGAAGAAGCCCACAGGTTGCTTCGAAAGACAGAGGGAAATATCCTGCTCACCATTGGCAGCAACCATCTGAAGACTTTCGCGACTGAGGATATCTTGCCCAGGCTGTATGCTCGTGTGCTGCCTACTGTAGCGTCCATGCAGAAATGCGAGACGTTGGGTATACCGCCAGCTCGCATCATCGCAATGCAGGGACCTTTTACAGCCGCCATGAACCAAGCTATGTTCGAGCAGTTGGGTATCAAGGTGATGCTCAGCAAGGATAGCGGGAAAGAGGGCGGCGTAGAAGAAAAAGTGATGCCTGCACTGGAAGCCGGCATCCAAGTCATCTTGATCAGAAGACCGAAGGAGGAGAACTGATGAATAGGGAAAAGACAAAGAACGTAATGATGCAGGGATGTGCCTCCTCCGTAGGCAAGAGCCTGCTGACGGCGGCGCTCTGCCGCATCATCCGGCAGGATGGCTATAGCGTGGCTCCCTTCAAGTCCCAGAATATGGCGCTTAATTCCTTTATCACCAAGGAAGGCCATGAAATGGGACGGGCCCAGGTGGTTCAGGCGGAAGCGGCCGGTATCGACCCGGACGTGCGCATGAATCCCATATTGCTGAAGCCCACATCGGACAAGAAGAGCCAGGTCATCGTGAACGGCGAGGTATATGCCAATAAGGATTTCATAGAATACCATAAGATGAAACCGTCTCTTCGGGGCAAGATCCTGGAAGCCTATGACAGTCTGTCAGCCGAGTATGAGTATATGGTCCTGGAAGGCGCCGGATCTCCAGCGGAGATCAATCTGGCTGACGGAGATTTAGTCAACATGGGCATGGCCAAGATGGCGGATTCCCCGGTCATTCTCATCGGGGATATCGATAAGGGCGGTGTTTTTGCGTTCATCGCCGGCACGCTCCTGTTGATGCCTGAAGAGGACAGAAAACGGGTCAAGGGTGTGATCATCAACAAGTTCCGGGGCGATGTGGAAGTGCTGGCACCGGGACTTACGATGCTAGAAGAGTTGATCGATCTTCCGGTGCTGGGTGTCGTACCTCACATGAAGGTGGATATCGAAGACGAAGATTCGGTGTCCGACCGCTTCAAACAAGTGGTCAATCAGGGCCAGGTTGAGGTGGCGGTGATCAGGCTGCCGCATCTGTCCAACTATACGGACTTCAATGCCTTTTCCCTGGAACCTTCGGTGCGTCTCAGGTATGTGGAGAGAGCGGACGAACTGGGGGACCCGGATCTAATCATCCTACCGGGAACCAAGAATACCATCGAAGACATGCTGTTCCTTAAATCCGCGGGATTCGATCGACACATCGTCACCCATGCCAGAGAGGGCAAAGCCCTGATCGGTATCTGCGGAGGCTACCAAATGCTGGCCCATACCTTGAGAGATCCGGATCATATCGAATCTTCAGTGGGGACCATCTCCGGATTGGGACTGATCGACATGGAGGTCAACTTCCAGGCCAAGAAGGTGACCACTCAGGTCAAGGGTGTGATATCGGACATGGACCAAGGATTGCTAAAAGGACTCGGCGGAACAGAAATCGGCGGGTATGAGATCCATATGGGGGACAATACATTTTCTTCCGAGGTGCTTGTGGCTTCCGAGCTCACGGAGCGTAACGGAGAGACCTGCAGGACCGTAGATGGCGCAGTCAATCAGGCGGGCAATGTCTTCGGTACCTATGTGCACGGCATCTTTGATCAGAGTGGCATCCTGCGGGGTATCCTGAACAACATCCTGAAAGATAAGGGCTATGCAGAAGACCATAGCCAAGTGCTCTCTTACCAGGAGTACAAGGAACTGGAGTATGACCGTTTGGCGGACATCGTCAGGAACAGCCTGGATATGGGTAAAGTGTATGACATCATGGAAGGAAGTGCGTGATGGAGATGGTAATGAATCATGTCAGCGCGTTGGTACTGGGTTATATGCTGGATATCCTGATTGGAGATCCCCGTTGGTTTCCCCATCCGGTGCGATTCATCGGTGGGCTGATCGAGAAGGAAGAAGCGCTCCTAAGGCATCTGTTTTCTGAAAAGAACCTGAGGGTGGCCGGGGTGGTATTGCTGGCCCTGACCGCCCTCATCTCACTGGCTGTCCTTAGCCTAATGATGTGGGGACTGTATCTGCTGGGACCGGTCTGGTATTTTCTGGGACAGGTGATGTTCAGTTGGCTCTTCCTTGCCAGCAGATCTTTGGCCGTAGAGGCGGTCGCCGTGAACGATGCATTGGGTGTGAGTCTGGAAGAAGGCCGCCGCCGGGTTGGATATATCGTAGGGCGGGATGTGTCAGAGCTTTCGGAAGAGGAAGTAGTGAAAGCCACAGTGGAAACTGTGGCTGAGAATACCACTGACGGTATCGTCTCGCCGTTGATCTACATGTTGCTTGGTGGTGCATACTTGGGTGTGGTTTTTAAGGCGGTTTCCACACTAGACTCCATGGTGGGTTACCGCAACGAGAAATATGAGGATCTGGGTTGTGCATCTGCCAAGATGGACGATGTCCTGAACTACTTGCCGGCCAGAATCACCGGCTACCTGATGGTGGCTGCATCGGCCATTCTGGGAATGGATGTGAAGAACAGCTACCGGATTTTAAAAAGAGACCATGCCAACCATAAGAGTCCCAACTGTGCCTGGAGCGAAAGTGCAGTAGCCGGTGCCTTGGGCATCCAACTGGGAGGTACCCACATGTACTTCGGAAAACAGGTCTACAAGCCTACCATAGGGGATGCAGGACGGGTGGCTATACCAAAGGATATCGCAAGGACCAATAAACTGATGTATCTGACATCGCTGCTCGCACTTTGTCTGTTTACACCCATTGCCTATAGCTTCTTTGTTCTGTAGGATGATAGAATAAAGAGCATCGGATGATGCCGATGGATTACTGATTGAAAGAAAGGGAGAAAGTTATGCCCATAACACTGATAACCGGAGGAGCCCGTAGCGGCAAGAGCTCCTATGCTGAAAAAATAAGCGCCGCATATGACAAGCCCGTCGTTTATATCGCCTGTGGCAAGGTGACCGATGCTGAGATGGAGGACCGGGTCAAGAAACATCAGGCCCGAAGGCCAGATGATTGGCCCACGGTGGAGCAATATCAGGACTTCTCCCAATTGGCGAAAGAACAAGTCTTTAAGGACCACGATATCTTCTTGTTGGATTGCGTGACCACCATGGCCACAAACCTTATGTTCGATGTTGATGTGGATTATGACACTTGTTCCATGGATGAGATGAACCGTATCGAAGATGAGATAAAAAAGCAGTTCGAAGAATTGCTTGAGGTCATGGGTAAGGAAGATAAGACGCTGATTTTGGTCAGTAACGAAGTAGGACAGGGTGTAGTGCCATCCTATCGTTTGGGTCGTTTCTTCCGGGACCTGGCTGGACGGATCAACCAATACCTGGCTGCGGAAGCGGACGAGGTAGTCTGGATGGTATCCGGTATTCCAGTGCGCATCAAGGAGGGGAAATGAAACGATTCATAGCTATGCTGACATTTTATACAAGGGTGCCAATGCCGAAGAACATGGTGTTGGATACCATCGATTTCGAGAAGAGCCTGGGTTACGTGCCTGTGGTAGGTCTTCTGATCGGCGCCTTCATGTACCTGATGGGATGGCTTTTCACAGGACTGGATTCTTCCATCAGCGCCGTTCTTCTGGTATTCGTCTACCTCTTTGTCACCGGCGGGTTGCATATCGACGGATTGGCAGATACCTTGGACGCTTTTGGTAGTAACCGGCCCAGAGAGAGGATGCTGGAAATCATGAAGGATAGCCACGTCGGATCCTTCGGGGTGTTGGCCATCGTGATGCTCTTGCTGTCTCAGTCGGTATTGCTATCCGTTGTACCTCTGGGCAGTCTCCTTCTGTTCCCTCTGGTAGGGCGGAACGCGGCGTTGCTGGTGGCTTCGACCAATGAGTATGCAAGGCCCAGCGGACTGGGATCCATTTTTGTGAATGCGGCCAGAAAGTCTCATTTCCTCTGGGGATCTGCGCTGTATCTGCTGGTCACTGTCCTGCTGTTCGGCACTGGATGGTCTGCGCTTATGCTCTTAGCGGCCTATCTGATCTGTATGCTCAAGATTTACTGGCTGCTAAATTCCATGAGCAGGAAATTGGGCGGCGTGACCGGGGATCTGATCGGATTTGCCATAGAAGTGTCCCAGGTGGTCTTTCTCTTGCTGGTCTATGTAGCCGGAACGATCTGTTTATAGAGGTATGGATATGGAGAAGAAGAGCAGTTTTACGTTATATCTGATGCGACATGGTCAGACTCTGGCCAACCAGGAGCAGCGCTACCTTGGATCCAGTGAGTCACCGCTCACCGAGCTGGGAATCAGGCAGCACCGGAGGATCCAGGAACAGTTGGTAGACGTGACATTCAGTAAAGTTTATACCAGTCCCAGAAAACGCTGTCTGAAGCTTGCGGAATCGCTAGCGGATGATCCGAAAATGTTGGTGCGAGACGAGAGGATACGGGAACTGGATTTCGGGGTGTTCGAATTGCTGCATTGGCAGGAAGCCAAGGAGAAATATCCCCAGGTCTGGGAGAAGTATGGCAAGATGGAACCCGCCTACTGTCTGCCGGACGGCGAATCACTATTCGATTTCGAGTCGCGTATCGCTAGTTTCGTGGATGAACTATTGGGTAGCGACCTGACAGGATCAGTAGCTGTAGTAAGTCACGGCGGAGTGGCGACCACTTTGATCTGCCAAATGCTGGGCTTCGATCCGTCGGAGCGCTGGCGCTTCCGACTGGAAAACGGTCATGTGACCCAGATCCGGGTCCAAGACGGTTTTGCCTATCTAGTACTGTAGCTTGAAACTTTCATGAGCCTATTTCCGTTCGCTTGACGAGCGGATTTTTTTGTACCACTATCCAAGTTGTTCTGGTTTCTGTAGAATGATAGTTATAGAATGACTTAACAGTGAAAAAGATAAAAGCAAGGAAGGAACAGACTTAATGAATGAGATGATAGATAGGGCAAGGGAACAGTTCAACAGTTTGGTCATTGAATCCCGGATATTCGTAATTATCGGGTCGGCGGGTATCCTGTTCAGTCTAATTTCCACAGTGGTGAATCTGATGCTGGATTTAGGAGCTATTCCGGTTCTCAGTACCACGTTGACGACTGTGATCGCGTTGCTGTTCGTCTACCAGGTTTACAAGACGGAGCGCTACAGTTACTACTCTACCATTATTCTACTTATTTTGACCCTGATCATCTATCCTGTGAGCTGGATCACTTCCGGTGGTAGCCAGGGAACGATACCTTTCTTCTTTATCTTCAATTTCATCATAATCGCTGTCATGCTGAAGCGCAGACGGATCATACCTATGATCCTTTTGAATCTGTGTTCGTTCTGGGGCTTGTATGCTTATGAATATTTCAATGCCGACAGTATCACCTACTACAACTCGGACTTGAAGCGGATGATTGATTCTGGTATTTTCCTGACCATCATCAGCCTGTCCCTGTTTTTCGTCATGTATTGGATCATGAAGGAATACAACAAGAAAATAGGAAAACTGAACGAAACCAGGGAGCAGCTGAGCCTGCTTTCCCTGACAGATACCCTGAGTGGCCTTTATAACCGCAGGCATGTGATGGTTGTTCTGAAGAAGGAGCGACTGAGTGGCAACCTCCTATCCCTGATCATGATAGATATCGACCATTTCAAGAATGTAAACGATACTTATGGACACAATATCGGGGACGAGGTCATCACACGCATTGGCCAGACACTGAAAACCAATCTGAGAGGCAGTGATGTAATCAGCCGGATTGGTGGAGAGGAATTCCTTGTCGTTCTTCGCAATGACGATCAGGAGATTGCTTTGCGGATCGCGGAAAAATTGCGCAGTCTCGTGGAGGATCTCAAGTGGAAAAATATCCAAGGTGTAATCACCATCAGTGCTGGGGTGTATGTGAGCAATTCACAGGATTCAGTCTATGATATGCTGGAAAAAGTGGATATGGGTCTATATCAGGCCAAGAATAACGGTAGGAACCAGGTGGTGCCCTATCAGGAGAACCAAGAGCGGATAGAGGCAGTTGTCAGCTAGAGGTTGAAGGCTGGAGGTGGGGAAGATGAGTGACTTTAGAATCATTGATTTGACACCTGAGAGCATCGGGGATTATGGGGTCTGTGGCTACAAGGATGTAGCCAAACATGTGGAGCTCAGAAAGAAGATCGACTGGTACGCTGAATACTACGAACGAGGCCTCAAAATAAAGGTGGTCATGGACGAGATCGGCGGATACCAGGGGATGATGGAATACATCCCCGGACGTTATGCTCACCGTCCAGTCAATGCGGAGGGGTATCTCTTCATACACTGCCTGTTCGTAGGGTTCAGGAAGGAATACAAGGGAAAGGGCTATGCGACAGCCCTGATCGAAGAGTGCCTAGCGGAAGCCAAAGCAGGTGGCTATTTGGGTGTAGCTACTGTGACCCGGAAAGGGTCCTTCATGGCGGATGATCAGATTTTTATTAAATCGGGATTCGAGGTGGTCGATTCGGCCAAACCTGATTTTCACCTGATGGCTTACAAGTTCAAGCAAGACAGTCCTGATCCCAGTTTCAAAACGGATGTTCTGGGCAAAACGGAACACTACGGACCGGGTCTGGTCATTTTGCGCTCGCCCCAGTGTCCTTATAGCGAAAAGAATGTACGGAAGATCATGGAAACGGCCAGAGAAGACTATCAGATGGATGTCCAACTAATCGACCTGAACGGTCATGAGGAAGCAGCTTCAGCACCCAATCCGTTCGGGACCTTCTGTATCTTATTGGATGGAGAGATCATCACCCACCATCCGATCAGTGATGGACGATTTAGAAATATCCTTGATAAACGAATCAAAGGGAGCTGATACTGTGCGTTACCAAGAGGATTTTGACTGGTTGCTGTCTGTGCGACAGGATAATGGTGCCGATTTCTGGGCCACCCCGGAAGGTAAACTTGGAATCGAAAAGCCAGTATCCACGCTGACAGCCCTTATGATCATGGGTGAGCTTGCAGTACCCAAATCGCATGAAGCTCTGAAGGGGGCCGCGGATTTGGTGCTGGCAGCCTGCCAAGGTGACGGACGTGTACGCATCGCATCCAAGGGTAGCATCTACCCCTGCCATACAGCCTTGGCGGCCGTCGCGCTCACCAGGAATGGTTACACGGATGTACCGGAAGTGCAGCGCATGCTTAGCTACTTGAGAGAAAACCGCTATCAGGACGGAGGCTGGCGTTGCAATAAATTCACCTTCGGTAAGGGCGAGGAGACTGAACATTCCAATACCGGGGTTACCTTGTTGGTACTGGATGCCTTGCGTCATATGGACGATGATACCGGTGATGAATATGATTCAGCGGTGGAAACGCTACTGTCCCATTGGACCACCAGAGCCCCTATCGGGCCCTGTCACTATGGCATCGGCACTCTTTTCATGCAGGTGGAGTATCCTTTCCTGCGCTACAACCTGTTCTATTACGTATATGTACTATCCCATTACGCCAAAGCCAGAACGGATGAACGGTTCCTCACTGCGTTAGATGCCTTGAAACAGAAGCTGGACGACCAGGGTAGGATGGTGGTGGAACGTCCCAACAAGAAATTGGCACATCTCTCCATCTGCCGTAAGGGAGAACCGTCGGTAGCGGCAACCGAGCGCTACTTGGAGATTGTTGAGAACCTTGAGGGGGAAACGCGATGAGCGAGAAGATGCTGAAAGAATGGATCGCCCCATGCGGTATGAACTGCCGGCTATGCTACGCCTATATTCGTGAGAAGAATCGCTGCCCCGGATGCAACAGTGAAGCTGGCACCAAAATGGCCTCCTGTGAACGCTGTAGCATCAAGAATTGTCCGACCATAAGGGATAACGAGTCAGGCTTCTGTTACGAGTGCGAGAAGTTTCCTTGTAGGAGAATGAAGCAACTGGACAAACGCTACCGGACCAAGTATCGCATGAGCATGATCGAGAATCTGAAATGGATTGAGGAGCATGGTCTAGAGGATTTTCTTAAAAGAGAAGAAGTACGGTGGTCGTGCCCGGCCTGCGGCAGCGTTGTAAGCGTGCACCGGATAGAGTGCCCGAACTGCGGTGCGCCCTGCCATGAGACGCCGCTTTCTGAGCGTGAAGAGTAGTGTGAGAAACGAGCCTTGGCTCGTTTCTTCTGCGTTAGCGGATTCTTTTTTTGCCGGCTTCACTGATGGCACCGGATTTCCTCTTCATGGTCTGGATGAAGGATGTTTTCCGAAAACGTATGGCCGAATAGTTCTCATCAATCGAAATCTGGCGCACTGCCTCGAAATTCATATCTCCCAATGGTTGCCAGCCTGTATCCCGGTTCAGTCCGGGAATGTTTAGTTTGGAGGATTTCTTGGGATAGGCGAACCAGATGATTGGATCAGGACAGAGCTTTGAAGCAATGCTGGCCGTCAAACGAGCGATGTCTTCAGTTTGAAGGACAAAGGCTATCATGAAACAGATAGACTTAATCTGGTCCGGTGAAGTAAATATGGTTCGCATTCCATCATGTAATGCTTCCCTGAGGTAATCCGGGCTTGTAGAATTAGCAGTTCCTGCTGGTCTTTCAGGCTGAGTTTTTGACTGAGGGTTTGCATGGGTTTCTCCTTTCAGCTTTGAAGAATCTGAACCAAGATTGCTGCTGACTGCTAGTTTCAGTTTAAGGTGGAAAGATGGGATCGGCAAACTGGAGTCACGTCAAGAAGGTACAATTTTGAAGGAGTTGCGAGGTTTTTCTGGAAACTAGAGTTATGAACTATAAAGGAGAGAGCGCCATGTCCGTATTGGATAGGACCGCCCATCGGAGGGGACAAAGCGGTGAAGCCGCCAATATTGAATTGGCCAGGCAATTGGCTGAAGAGGGTAACCGAACCGGGATCGATGAGGTTGCAGAAGCTTTGTTTGATGAGGAGAAAGCCCTGCGTCATGACTGCATCAAGGTTCTCTACGAAGTGGGTAAAATTAGACCGGAACTGATAGAAAAGCATGTGGGGATATTTCTCGAGCTGCTGGATTCGAAAAGCAATCGTATGGTGTGGGGTGCGATGATCGCCTTATCGACAGTGGCTGACATAGAGGCAGAGTCCATTCATGCCAAAATTGAAAGCATCTACCGAACCATGGCGGAAGGCTCCGTAATTACCATTGATGCCGGTATAAGAGTACTGGCGGGTGTCGCTAGCATAAAACCTGAGTACAATCAGGAAATACTACCTTATCTGCTGGAGCATCTGCGGACTTGTCGTTCCAAGGAAATCCCCCAGCATACGGAGAGCATCATACCAGCAGTGGGAACAGAAAATATGGAAGAGCTGTTGGCAATACTGACTGAAAGAAAAGAAGAGTTAACGAAACCCCAGGAAATTCGGGTTGAACGGATAATTAAGAGGTTGAGAAAGGATGGACAAGATGGACTATGAATCCAAGACCCCGGAAGAATACATAACGAATCTTCCCGAGGAATGAAAAGAGGCTATGCAGAAGTTGCGTAAAGTGTTGAAGGATAATCTGCCGCAGGAAATTTAGGAAACCATGTCCTATGGCATGATCGGCTATGTGGTGCCCAAATCCATCTATCCGGATGGTTACCGCGCCAATCCCTCTGAACCGTTGCCCTTTGTTCATCTGGCATCCCAGAAGAAGCATATTGCTGTGTACCATATGGGTGTCTACTTCAGTGAGGAGCTAACGCAGTGGTTCACAGAGGAGTATGTAAAGAGAGATATCGGTAAGCTGGATATGGGCAAGAGTTGCATACGTTTAAAGAAGATTGATAAGATACCATATGATCTCA
>DAOUPV010000045.1 GCA_030625965.1 Clostridia bacterium | reverse complement strand
CTATGATCTGTCGGCCCAACTGCTGGGGATCGACGGGGGGATTTCACCGGGAGAGTATCTGGCCAGACGTCTGGTGCTCACTAAGAATAGCTTCACGTTGGCCTGTGAAAAAGGCCTGCCTTACGCCCATGAAGAATTGCTGCTGAAGGATCTAGATTTGATTCGGGGAGTCGCGCTCAGGTTGAGTAACGAACTGCCGCTCAGCAAATCACTACTCACACCTGCTGGCAAACGCTACCGGGAAGTGGAAAGAGCTCTTCTGGAAGGTTCTGTCGAGACACTGGCGGCAACCATTGGGGACTATGTTAGGCGGCACGGGACTGGAGTGCTGGGATCCGCCAACGCTTTCGTCTTTCACGGGGAATTGCGCCCGGTGGGGAATATAGATCAGATATCTTTGGAGGACCTATTGGGATACGAGGAAGAAAAGCACATCCTCTGTATCAACACAGAAGCTTTCCTGAACGGTGAGAAGGCCTTGAACGCTCTGCTCTATGGTGAACGGGGCACAGGCAAGTCCTCAACCATAAAGGCCCTACTGAACCGCTATGAGGATGCGGGGCTCAAGATGATCGAGGTGGACAAGGAGAACCTGAAGCATCTCAAGAATCTGCTGGAGCTGTTGCGCAACCGGGGCGGAAAATATATCCTTTTCCTGGACGATCTGTCCTTCGAGGATTATGAGAATGATTACAAGAGCCTGAAGGCTATGATGCAGGGGGAATTGGAAGAGAAGACCGACAACATTCTGGTCTATGCCACATCCAACCGCCGGCATTTCATACGGGAGAACTGGTCTGACCGGTTGGATGAGATGGGTGAAATACACCGCAGCGATTCGATGGAGGAAAAACTTTCCTTAGCGGACCGTTTCGGTATATTGCTTACCTTCCAGAGGTTGAACCAGAATGAGTATCTGGAGATGGTACGTTTCATGGCTAAGCGCAAAGGTCTGACCATAGAGGATGATGTTTTGGTACGCGAAGCCTTGCAGTGGGAAATCTCTGGCCATGGCATGAGTGGCCGTTCGGCTGAACAGCTTATGGTTTCATTGTTGATGAGGGAGGGGAAAGTATAATGGATAAAATCAACGTTGCACTTTGTCAGATGAAGACCATTGCAGACAAAGAGGAAAATTTAAAACGGGCGGAGGAGATGATTATAGATGCGGCCATTCATGGTGCGCA
The DNA here is from genome assembly GCA_030625965.1 of Clostridia bacterium. Lineage (GTDB taxonomy): Bacteria > Bacillota > TC1 > TC1 > UBA5767 > UBA5767. Next base: position 15,630 of record DAOUPV010000045.1, on the reverse strand, counting down.
GATCGTCGTGTTGCCTGAAATGTTCAACACACCCTACGATATACGGGCTTTCGGGGGATATGCCGAGGGTGAAGTGGGCCCTACCTGCCAGATGCTTGCGAGAGCGGCCAAACAGAACAATGTCGTAGTCGTCGGTGGCAGCATCCCTGAGCGGGACGAGGAGTACATCTACAATACCAGTTTCGTATATGACCAACAGGGATTACGGATCGCCAAATACAGGAAGAAGTATCTGTTCGACGTGGAGATCCCGGGAGAGCTTACTTTCCGGGAGAGCCGAGTGCTTTCCCATGGAGCCAAATCCATCGTCTTTACGGCCTATGGCCACAAATTCGGTCTGGCCATCTGTTTTGATATTCGTTTCCCGGAATACATCCAGAAACTAAGCAAGAAGGGGGCTGAGGCTATCATTATGCCAGCCAGCTTCAATACCACGACCGGACCGGCCCATTGGGAAATCCTGGGAAGGGCCCGGGCTGTGGATAACCAGTGCTATATGGTGATGGTCGCTACCAGTCCAGACGCCAACAACAACTACCAATCACATGGCCATTCCATGGTGGTGGATCCCTGGGGGGAAATTTGTACCAGCGCCGATGTGGATGAAACTATGCTTCTTTGGACGATGGACTTCACCAAGGTGACGGAAATCCGCGCGAGACTGCCTCTTCTGGGTATCCGAGCAGAAAGAAAAAAAGATAAAGTTTAGATAGTCTACCAAAATGGTTGGTAATAACTTGACAAGCAATTGCAAGGAAGATATAATTTTTTCAAAGATATATGTTTAAAGGCGTTGAAAAAGAAAAGTAGGAAAGTGGAACGGTCAAGAGAGAGAACGGATGGTGAGAAGTTCTCCCGAGAAGCTTTACGAAGTGCCCTTTTGAGCCGCATACCGAAAGACAGTAGGCTATGCCGGGTTCTCCCGTTACAGAGATTGAGTATGTTGGTACTTAAAATTCACGGTTAGAGTGGAACAGCGGATAACTCCGCCTCTATTAAGAGGCGGAGTATTTTTTTTTGGAGGAACTATATGAGAATTGAGAATGCGATACAACTGATCGGCAATACACCAGTAGTAAGATTGAGAAAACTGATCGGAGATGACGGTCCGAAAATCTACTTGAAATTGGAAAAATACAATCTGGGAGGTTCTATTAAGGACCGTGCGGTGATGGGTATGCTGAACCGTGCCCAGGAACGGGGCGACATCAAAGAGGACAGCGTCCTGGTGGAACCGACCAGCGGCAATACCGGTATCGCGCTTGCGCTGGTGGGCAACCTGATGGGACTGTCGGTCACCATCGTGATGCCAGAAACTATGAGTCGGGAACGCCAGGAAATTATCCGCAGCTTTGGTGCAGAACTGGTGCTGACTCAGGGCTCACTGGGGATGAAAGGTGCTATCGAGAAAGCGCAGTCCCTGGTGGAGGAAAACGAACAGGCGTTGACACTGAACCAGTTCGAGAATCCCGGCAACGTAACGGCCCATGAGGAGACAACGGCTAGGGAGATACTTGATGATATACCCGAGCTGGATATGCTAGTAGCCGGAATCGGAACGGGGGGGACCGTGACCGGTGCGGGCCGGGTGCTGAAAGCCAGAAAGCCGGAGGTCCGGATTGTGGGTGTAGAACCGGCATCCTCGGCCGTGCTTTCGGACAATCCTCCCGGTGCCCATAAGATACAAGGCATAGGAGCAGGATTCATCCCGGATATTCTGGAGAAGGAACTGCTGGATGAAGTGGTTAGCATCAGCGATGAGGAAGCATTTGAGCTTACCCGTCGTTTGGCTACCGAGGAAGGGCTCTTCTTGGGAATCTCCTCCGGTGCGGCCGTGGCGGCCGCCTTGAAGAAAGCGCAAGAGATGCCGGCGGACAAGACCATTGTGGTCATAGCACCGGATGGTGGAGAGAAATACATCTCGACCAAAGTATTTGGAGGTAAATAGGATGTTTAAGAATACGAAAGCATATCTGGACAATATAAAGAAGAAGGATCCGGCAGCTAGGGGTTATCTGGAGATCATATTACTCTATCCCACGGTACTGTCCACCTTCAACCATAGGATCGCACATTTCCTCTTCGGTAAGAAGTTTTACTTCTTGGCACGGCTGATCAGTCAGGTAACCCGGTGGATTACCGGTATCGAGATCCATCCGGGTGCTACCATCGGGAAGAACTTCTTCATCGACCATGGAATGGGAGTGGTCATCGGGGAAACCACCCGGATCGGTGACAATGTGACCCTTTACCAGGGGGTTACCTTGGGTGGAACAGGAAAAGACGAAGTCACGAGACATCCCATTCTGGAGAACGATGTGATTGTCGGTGCCGGCGCCAAGGTGTTGGGCAACATTCGGATCGCCTCTGGCAGCAAGATTGGATCAGGGGCCATCGTCATCAAGGACACCTCCATGGACTCCACGGCTGTGGGGCAACCGGCCAGGATCATCGACAAGAAGCCAGCCAACGTGGTGTCCATCCTCGAGAAGAAGGGGACGGAAAAAACCATCTACAACCAAATGAGTATCTAGGAATTCGAAGAACGGCTTGCCTCTTATGGTCAAAGCCGTTTTTCTACGCTATAATGCTAGGAGTTAGAGAGCTTTTTGTGAGGGAACTATGAAAGAGAAGATAGCCTATCACCGCATGACTAGGAAGGTGATTGAAGACAACCGAAAACTGGGTGTGAAACCGAGATTGCTGCTTCACTGCTGCTGCGCTCCGTGCGCCACAGTGCCACTGGTGGACTGGTCTGTGGATTTTGATGTCACGGCCTTCTATTACAATCCCAACATCTTTCCGGAAGAAGAGGCCCAAGTGCGTGCCCAGGAGCTGGAACGCTTCGCCAAAGCCTATCCGTTTACCGAGAGGCCTCAGGTTGTCATCGGTGAATATGAGCCGGAACTGTATTACGAACAGGTCCGCGGGCTGGAACAGGAACCGGAACGGGGAAAACGCTGCGAAGTATGCTTCGCACTGAGACTGGACAGGACGGCCAGACTGGCCAAAGAACAGGGATTCGACTATTTTACGACCACCCTTTCGATCAGTCCCCACAAAGATGCCGCGTTGCTGCACAAACTGGGAATCGAGGCCCAGGAGCGCTGGGGCGTAAAGTATCTACCCTGCGATCTGAAGAAGGGCGAAGGGATGAAGCGCTCTGTGGCTTTGTCTAAAGAATTTGACCTGTATCGACAGGAGTATTGCGGCTGCGTGTTTTCCAGAAATGAGAAGTTGAGCAGGGATAAGCAGCATAATAAGGAGAAAAATGAAGAAACTGATATTATTTGATTTGGACGGAACTTTGGTGGAGACCGGTCCAGGTATTCTGAACTCCCTGAAGAAGACCTTCAGGGAAATCGGTAAGGATCTGCCGGATGATGAGACGCTGGAGCGCTTCATTGGGCCGACGCTCGATTACAGCTTCCAGACATACGCCAATATCGCGGAAGAGGAGATACCTCTGATGATCCAGACTTTCCGCAAATACTACAAGAACGAGGGTATTTTCATGGGCGGACCCTACCCGGGTATGGTCCGGACGTTGGAACTGCTGAGCGAGCGATGTCAGCTGGCGGTTGCGACAGCCAAACCCCAGAGCAGTGCGGAGACAGTGCTCTGCCATTTCGGCCTGAAGGATTACTTCAAGACGGTTGTGGGCTCGGATTTTCGCTGCAATAGGATCGCAAAGGATGACATCATCACCAAAGTGTTGGAGAGCCACTTGGATACCCCCCGAGATGAGATCTGGATGGTGGGTGACCGCATATACGATATCCAAGGTGCCAATGCGTTGGGCATCGACAGTATCGGCGCAACGTATGGATATGGACTTAATGAGGAGTTCAGAGAAGCAACACACCGTATCGCCTCACCCGAGGAACTGATTTCCCTGTGGGAGTCGGAGAATAGGAAGGGAACCGGAACGAATGGTTGACAAGCAAAGACGCATCCTGGCGGCAGTGGGCGTACTGCTCCTGGCGGGATCTGTGGGCTTTACTCTGGGGGCCAACAGGCCACCAGAGGAACCGGATGGACAGCAGCAGTTGTCCCTGACGGTAGCAGAACCGGTGAATATCGAAGCCGATAGTTTTACTGCAGATGTGGTATTGCTGCCTTCGGAGGAGATTTACCGCCTGAACCGGCGGGCCGCTTTATCAGATACACATATAGACATTTTAAACCTCCCTCCTGAAAAAGCAGAAGAGATATTGTCAGGATGTTTCATCTGGCCAGGAGCGGCGGCTGCAAAAGAGGACCTAAGCCCGATATCCGTGGAGGAACAGGTGGATATTCTGGAGAATGCAATACTTTCAGAAAACCCAGGATACGGTTTGATTCTGACCAGAGGATCGCTAAGGGCCTTGCCGACCATGACCAAATATGTCAACCCCGCTAGGAATCCGGGTTTTGACCGCTTGCAGCTGAGCGCGATCTATCCCCAAGAACCGGTCCATATTTTTGGAACCAGTCGGGATGGAGAGTATCTGTTGGTGGCCAGTGACTATTACGCCGGTTGGATCCTAAAGGAGCATGTGGCTCCGGTAGGGAAGACGGAATTAGAGTCTCTCCTCGACAAGGGGGAATTCTTGGTGGTTCAGGACAACCAGGTCATAGCCACCAGGGTGAACAAGAACGGTGAACAAGAGCAGGTACCACTACCGATGGGTACTGTAGTCCCCTTGTCAGAAGGCCGGGAAACGGCGGAATTCGAACCATACCTGTCAAAAGGCTGCTACCACGGGACCACCTTCGATGCTCAAGGCGAACTGGCATTGCTGGAAATTGAGAAAAGCGCTGATGTGAGTCTGTCCTATCTGCCTCTTACAGAGGAGGCCGTCATAAGACAGGCCAACAAGCTGCTTGGAGAAACCTATGATTGGGGAGGTGCCGAGCAGGGGCGGGATTGTTCAGCCATGGTGCGTGACATTTATAGCGGATTCGGATTCTGGATCCCCCGTGATTCATCACCCCAGGCTGCCTATTCCAAAGAACTTGGCGGATCACAATCCATTCGTTACGATGCTTTACTAACGGATGAAGAGAAACTAAAAGAGATTAGAACATTGCCGGTCGGTTCACTGCTTTTCATGCCGGGTCACGTGATGATGGTTTACCAACATGACGCGGACCGGGTGCAGGTGATTCATGACTATGTTGAATATTACCAGGTAAACGGGAGTGATCTTAAGCGGGTGGAAGTAATGCAGGTCGGTGTATCCGATCTGGCGATTCTAGACCGTAACGGGGACACATATTTGTCCTCCATCTATGGCGCTCTGTCGTTGGAAAAGGAAAGATAATGGAAGATTTTAAAATATACGGACTGCCGGATGAAGTGCTAACGGCTCTGAAGACTCAGAAAATTGAAAGCCCTCTGCCTGTGCAGGCCGATACGGCTGAGAAAGCCCTAAGCGGTGTGAACCTGCTGGTCCAGTCTCCGACTGGGACGGGCAAGACGCTGGCATTTTTATTGCCGGCCTTAAGCAAAATCAAGGTGGATGAGAATCGTTGCCAGGTGCTAGTTATTATGCCTACCCGCGAACTGGCTGGTCAGCTGAATAATGTGCTGGGCTTATATAAGATGCCGGGACTCAGGCAGGCTATGCTGATCGGCGGGGCCAACAAAGAGAGGCAGAAGGAAAAGCTGAGGAAGAAGCCGCAGATCGTCATCGGGACACCGGGACGGATCGAGGAAGCCATGCGTGATATGAAGCTGAAACTGGATGCGGTGAATACCATCATAGTTGATGAGGCGGACAAGTTGGCGGATGATCGCTTCTACCAGGGTGTTAGAGATTTGCTGAACATGCTGCCAAATGAGGCCCAGACCTTGTTCTTTTCGGCGACGGTGACCGATGACGCCCAACGCATGATGCGGGATATCGGACGGAAATTTGAGAAGATCCTGATGAGCAAAAAGAAGACCAACGAGGATATTATGCATCAGTTCACTATGGCCGAAGATCCCAAGAAATTCCCTTTGCTTCTGCAATTGGCCAAGGAACTAAAGATCACTAGGGCCATCGTCTTCATCACCCGGAATGCCGGGGTCAAGGGACTCGCCGGACGCATGCAGGAAGCGGGACTGAAAGCCCAGGGTATCCATAGCGGATTATCCTCACAGGACCGCAAGAAGATCATTGGCCATTTCCGGACGGGAAAAGTCGACTATCTGGTAACGACAGATATTTTTGCACGGGGTATGGACGTTCCCGACGTGCGCTATATCATCAATTACGATGTGCCCAAGGACCAAGCAAGCTATATCCATCGCGGCGGACGGACGGCCAGGGCCGGCCAAAAGGGGACGGTAATCACTTTCGTTCAGGAGCACACCAAGTTTGTCATCGGAAAATTGGAAAGAAACCTGGATGTCGAGATCCAAGAAAAGGGATTCACCAAAGATGGGAAGTATATCGATATAAACTATTGATCTGATTCGAGAATCTCTATCATATCATCCGGAAGATCAGACTGGATTTCTATGAAGCCATCCTTTTGTCTGGGATTGGGGAAGCGTAAACTGTGACAATGCAGCGCGTGCCGCTCGATATGCTCTTCGGAGCCACCATAGAGGCTGTCACCGGCCAGAGGATGGCCGATATGCGAGAAGTGGACCCGGATCTGATGGGTTCTGCCGGTCAGAAGGCGTACACGCACCAGACTGTGGTGTTTCGTTTCCTTAAGGACCTGGTATTCAGTCTGGCTGGGCTTGCCGCCAGAGATGACAGTGCGTTTCAAGGAAGTGCTCTCAATCCGGTCGATGGGGAAATCCAAACATCCGCTTGGCTCTTCCAGATGGCCCTGCACGATGGCCAGATAAATTTTTTCCACTTTGCCTAACTTGTTACTTTTCACATGATAAGCCTGGGCGAAGGAATTCTTGCAGACCAGAAGCAGACCGGAGGTATTGCGGTCCAGACGTCCGGCAGGTCGGAATTTACGAGCCTTTCCCTGCAGGGAGAAATGATGACAGACAGCGTTGGCCACGGTTCCCTGCTGGTAGATGCCCACGGGATGGCATGCCATTAACGGCGGTTTGTCTACACAGAGGAAATCTTCGTTCTCAAAGGCGATGGTAAGAGGAAGATCCTCCGCTTTGACGGACGTCTCTTCGTTGCCGGCCAGACTCACACACAGGATGTCGCCCGTATGGACAGTCAGGTAGTAGTAACCGGTTTTTCCGTTCAGGAAAACGCCACGCTTGACCTTTAGGCTTCGCAGCAGCTTTCTGGAAAAATGGAATTCTTTTTGCAATACCGAACGGATCGTCTGACTGTCGTAGACCGAGTCCACGACGTAGGTTAAGCGGTCTTCCAAGTGATACCTCCCTTGCCGGAGCTTGGTTACTTTCCGGCACAGCATAGATTATACTCTATTAATGGATAAATTAGAACGGAACTATAGAAGGGTTTTTATATGGAGGAAACCATGACCAATATAAATGTACGCATCGGAGAGAAGGAATATAAGGCCCAGAAGGGCATCACCTTGTTCGAGCTTAGTGAATTGGTACAGGAGCAATATGAATATCCCATCGTAGCCGCTAAGGTGAACCATCTGTTACGTCCCTTACAGGAAGAGCTCATAAAGGATGTGAACGTGGAATTCCTGGATATATCCACGTCCATAGGACATCGCATCATGGAACGATCCCTGGTCTTCATTTTGGCCAAAGTAGTGCGGGAATTCTATCCTGAGGCTACACTCAGCGCGGAGCATTCGATCAGTAATGGATTGTACTGCCTGCTGCAGGGTAAGGTTAATATCAAGAAGGAACATGTGGACCGGATGGAAGCCCGCATGCAACAGCTGATCCGTCAGGATCTGCCCATCGAACGACAGTCCTATGATAAGGAGGAGGCCATCGAGCTCTTCCGCTCCATGAACAACACAGTACGGGCCAGATTGTTCGAGAACAACCGCAGCAAGAAGAAGACATCCATCTATAGGCTGGAGGACTACCAGGACTATATGTATGGCTATATGGTAGCCAGAACCGGGGTGCTCAAGCATTTCTCCCTGCGTTACTATATGCCCGGCTTTTTGCTGTTATTCCCCAAGAAGGGGAAGCCCAACCGCTTACCACCATTTACTGAACAGCCTAAGTTGTTCAATATCTTGAGAGAAAGCGAACGCTTCAGCCACATTCAGGGTGTCAGCGACGCAGGAACCCTGAACCAGCGCATCCGGGCTGGTGAAACGGATGAACTGGTGCGCATCGCTGAAGGACTTCATGAGAAGAAGATCCTAGGCATCGCCGACCAGATTGCCTTCGACAAGGAGCGGATCAAGTTGATTATGGTAGCCGGTCCGTCCAGTTCGGGCAAGACTACTTTTGCCAAGCGTCTGTCGGTCCAACTCAGGGTGAATGGCATCGAGCCGGTCTCCATCTCGCTGGACGATTATTTTGTGCCACGGGAGCAGACACCGCTGGATGAATTCGGGGAGTTGGACTATGAATCCATCGAGTCCATACGCTTGGAGCAGTTCAATGATGACCTCACATCACTGATCCAGGGGGAGGAAATTACGCTGCCCCTATTCGATTTCAAGACCGGGACTTATTCAGACGGTGAAAAGCTGAAAATCCGCTCGGATCAGCCCATCATCATCGAAGGCATTCATGCCATCAACAACCGTTTGACCCAGGCCATTCCCAGAAGCCGAAAGTTCTTCATCTACATCAGTGCACTGACCCAGTTGAATCTGGACTGCAGCAACCGCATCAAGACTACGGATGCCAGACTGATGCGCCGCATGGTGCGTGATGCCCGGACCAGGGGTATCTCTCCGGAGGATACCTTATCTCGCTGGTCCAGCGTACGCAGAGGCGAAGATAGGAACATTTTCCCTTATCAGGAGAATGCGGATGTGATGTTCAATTCACACCTGATCTATGAGCTGGCGGTTCTGAAACCGCTGGTGGAAAAACTGCTATGCGGATTGGACGCCAGTTTCCCCTTCTACGCGGAAGCCATCAATCTTTTGAATATCGTAGACTTTTTTGAACCCATTGAGGACACAGGAGCTATACCCAACAATTCCATCATACGGGAATTCATCGGGGACAGTGTGTTCTATGACCGTTAGGAGACAACATGATTTTAGGAAGCCATCTATCCATCGCCAAAGGATATAAAAAAGCCGGCGAAATCGCCGTAGACATGGGAGCCAACACCTTTCAGTTCTTCACCAGGAATCCCCGGGGCGGGAAAGCGAAAGCTCTGGACATGGAAGACATACAGGCTTTGCGAGACATCATGGAAGAGCACCATTTCGGCCCACTGCTGGCCCACGCGCCATATACCCTGAATCTGGCTTCCGGCAAGGAGGATGTTAGAACTTTCGGGAAGAACATGCTGCGTGACGATCTGGACCGGATGGAACAACTTCCGGCCTATCTGTACAATTTCCATCCAGGAAGCCATGTGAAAGACGGGGTGGCTGTAGGTGTAGAACGCATCGTTACAGCTTTGAATGAAGTGATGAATGGAGATGAAACCACGACCATTCTGTTGGAAACCATGGCCGGTAAAGGCTCGGAAGTGGGCGGGAACTTCGGGGAACTGAAAAGTATCCTGTCCGAGGTGGCATATCCCGAGAAATTCGGTATATGCATGGATACCTGCCACGTCTATGACGCAGGGTACGATATCAGGGGGAACCTGCAACAAGTGCTGGATGAGTTCGACAGTGTCCTGGGGCTGGAGAAGCTCAGGGCCATCCACCTGAATGACAGCAAGTTCGGCTTGGGAAGTCACAAGGACCGGCACGCTGGTGTAGGGGAAGGGAAGCTGGGACTGGACTTCTTACTTGAGATTCTCGGACACGAGCCATTACGGGACGTACCCTTCTTCCTAGAGACACCGTACGACGATGAGGGACACAAACGAGAGATCGCTCTTCTGAAGGAGCGCATGGAATGAAAAAGAGAACGGAAGAAATCATAGAGCTGCTGCGGCAGACATATCTGGGCGCTGATACAGAGTTGGAGTACGAAACGCCGTACCAGCTACTGGTGGCTACTATGATGGCCGCTCAATCTACAGACAAACAGGTCAACAAGGTCACCCGATCACTGTTTGCAGATGAGGGGGAACCACAAGCCATGGTCAGGCTGAGCCAAGAGGAATTGGAGCGGAAAATCGGGTCGGTGGGCCTCTATCGCAACAAGGCCAAGAATATCCTGGCAACCAGCAATATATTGCTTGAAGAACATGACGGACTGGTGCCCATGACGCTCGCTGAACTGCTAAAACTGCCGGGGGTGGGGCGCAAGACGGCCAACGTGGTTTTGTCCAATGCCTTCGACATTCCGGCGTTCGCGGTTGACACCCATGTGTTCCGTACTTCTCGCAGGCTGGGACTGGCCGAGGGCAGTACACCGGAGAAGGTGGAGCAGGAGCTGATGCGGACTTTTCAGAGGGTGGATTGGAAGGATGCGCACCATTGGCTTATTTTCCATGGGCGCAGGACTTGCCTGGCAAGAAATCCCAAGTGTGATATCTGCACGTTGTGGGATTTGTGTACCAGTGAGGACAAGAGTATCTGATACGGTGGACGCTAGAAAAACAGCAGTACACCGTTGATGACAAGGACGAACAGGAAGCACATGGCGAAAAGGCGGTCTGTCAAAAACAGCCTGCCGAAGCTCTGAAGGGCTTGACGCCTGGATTCGAGGGGCACCTTAGGGTGGCCCTTTTTGTATTGGCGGAAAATTCCCCACCAGATCAGTCCGCAAAGAAGACTGAAGGGGACCATGCTGAGAAGTTCGGTGAAACTGACGCTCAGGTACTCAGGCAACTCCTCCATATCCACAAAGAACTCGGAAAACAGGATGACCAGGTTGTAGAGGAAATGGGCGAACATGGAGCTGTATAAGGATCCTGTGGCTATGACCAGCCAGCCAAAGAAGAGTCCCAGCATGAAGGTATTGCTCAGGTTGGCCAGGCTCAGGTGAAGCAGGGAGAACATCAGGGCGGAGGTGACGATGGCGAAGCGATTGCCCTGGTGACGGTAGGTACCAAGCAGGATGCCGCGATGTACGGTCTCTTCGAGGATACCGGGCAGCAAGGCCATGCCGAGGACATAGGGCATAAGGGGTAGGGCAGTATCCACGGAGTACAGCGGGGCGTAGATGGGCCCATGCCAACTGGATATCAGAAACACCATCAGCGCATTCAGAAACGATCCCATGAAAATCAGGGGGATGACCAGAAAGGGCATGAAGAGCACATCCCTAAGGGTAATCCGCTTCAGGGGGAGATATTCGCTGCTATAGTGTCTGCTTAGGAGCAGGAACACAGCGGTTGGAATCAGAAGCAAACCAACCTGGGAGAAGAACAGCTCGAAATAGGCGTTGTCGAACCAGCGGCTAGGGATGAAATATCCGGAGAAGACGAATAATAAGAGTATGATCAGATAATATAGATGAACCTTGCTTTGCTGTCTCATAGGATTCCTCGCTCGATGCATGAATTTTTAGACTATAGGACCATTATAGGCCAATCAGGAAGCCAACTGAAGGGCGGGTGAAAAAAAGTAAAAAAAAGGAAGGGACGATGTCCCTTCCAAGTATTACGGGTTTTACAGATTGATGCGCTTGGCGATCTCTTCCAGGAACTGCTTGCTGTTCAGTACCTGTATGTTCTCGTGTGTGGAGAGAGCGGCAAGGTCCTTGGTCATGTAACCGGCTTCGATGGTATCTAAGCTGGCTTTTTCCAAGGCTTCGCCGTAGGCGATCAGATCTTGGTTGCCATCTAGCTCGCCACGTTTTTTGAAGGCTCCGGACCAGGCGAAAATTGTAGCTATGGGGTTGGTGGAAGTCTCTTCACCATCCTTGTAGCGGTAGTAGTGTCTGGTCACTGTACCATGGGCTGCCTCATATTCGTAGAGGCCGTCTGGGGAAACCAGTACGGAAGTCATCATGGCCAAAGAACCGAATGCAGTTGCGATCATGTCGGACATGACGTCGCCATCATAGTTCTTGCAGGCCCAGATCATACCGCCCGCGGAACGCATTACACGTGCTACGGCATCGTCGATCAGGGTGTAGAAATATTCGATACCTGCTTCGTCGAAACGTTCTTTATAGTCTGCCTCGAAAATCTCCTCGAAAATGTCCTTGAAGGTATGGTCATATTGCTTTGAAATGGTGTCCTTGGTAGCGAACCAGAGGTCCTCTTTCACATCCAACGCATATTCGAAACAGGCGCGGGCGAAGCTACGGATGGATTTGTTGGTGTTGTGCATACCCATCAGCACGCCGGGTCCGTCGAACTCGTGGATGGTCTGGCGGGTCTCGCGTCCCAGTTCATCGGTGAACAGCAGTTCAGCTTTGCCAGGCATTTCAGCGATATGTTCAACGTTCTTGTAGATGTCACCATAGGCATGACGCGCGATGGTGATGGGCTTTTCCCAGGTTCTCACGAACGGTTTGATGCTGCTGACAGTGATGGGGGCGCGGAATACCGTGCCGTCCAGGATCGCCCTGATGGTTCCGTTGGGGCTCTTCCACATATGCTTCAGCTTGTATTCATCCACACGCTGGGCGTTGGGGGTGATGGTGGCGCATTTCACAGCCACACCGTATTTCTGGGTAGCCTTGGCCGCATCGACCGTAATCTGATCGTCGGTCTCGTCTCTTTTTTCCAATCCCAGATCGTAATATTCCGTTTTCAGATCCACGTAAGGTGCGATCAGGATATCCTTGATCCAACCCCACAGTACTCGGGTCATCTCGTCTCCGTCCATCTCAACCAACGGGACGCTCATTTGTATCTTCTTGTCCATAAGAACCTCCTATAACTCCTATTTCTTTCCAAACTACCCGTATATTATCACACAACAACCCACTATGGGCAACTATAAGCTGAGGTATGGTTTTAAAAAGAAGTGAACCATGATATATTATTCTTTGTAGTAAGACGAGGGAGAATGATGAGCCTATGCTTAGAAATTGGTTGATAATACTTCTGTGCCTGCTGCTCCTTATGAGCGGCTGTGAGAGCGGATCGGATGAAACGGCTGAGAATGAAGAGGCCGTATCGGAAGAGATGACGGTAATGGAAGAACAGGAACAGGATGAGGTATATGGGCAAGTCCCTTATGTTTCGGATATGTTGGATGAGTGGCTGTTGTCGCTTAAAAATGACGATTTGAATACAGGTCTGTCCTACTTTACGGAAAGTTGTGAGGGTCGGTTAATCGGAGACAGTGTAAACAAGGTCCGTGATCTAACATTTTGGCGCAGCTATCTGGCCAATATGATGAACCTCTATGTGGATGCCACACTGGAAGTGGAAACCGTTGAGGTGAACGGACGTGGGACTGAGGGGAAAGTCATCTTCATTATGGAAATTGAGGGAAGAAAAGCAGCTGACGATTTCGAAAGACGGATATCGGCTGATGTAGTGTATATAGACGGAGGCTGGAAATTCAGCCGGTATGAAGAATTGGGAGACAGAATATGAAATACATAGTAGTTTTGACAGACGGAATGGCTGATGAGACCTATGAGGTATTGGGTGGTAAGAGCCCCATGGAGAGTGCAGAGATTCCGCTGATCAACGATCTGGCGGCGCACGGTGAAATCGGCCTGGTTAAAACAGTCCCAGATTCCATGGCACCAGGCAGCGATGTGGCCAATCTGTCCGTACTTGGTTATGACCCAGAGCATTACCATACTGGACGATCACCTTTGGAGGCCATCAGCATGGGTATCGAACTGGGGGAGACGGACGCTACCATGCGCTGCAACCTTGTGACCTTGTCTGATGAGGAGGAATACCAAGCGCGTAGCATGGTGGACTACAGCGCAGGAGAGATTTCCACAGAGGACTCTAGAGCCCTGATTGCAGATCTAAAGGAGCAATTGGACGGAGAGGGATACACGTTTTATCCGGGCATCAGCTACCGCCATGCGCTAGTATGGGACAATCCTGATACGGGTGTCAGTCTGACACCGCCCCATGACATCAGCGGAAAGCCCATCCGGGAGCATCTGCCCAAAGGGGAGAATGCGGACCATTTGCTTTCCCTGATGCAAAAAAGTGATCTAATGCTGAGACATCATCCCATAAACCTAAGACGAATCCGGGAAGGCAGGAACCCTGCCAATTCTGTCTGGTTTTGGGGTATCGGCAAGAAAACGGTGCTGGATAACTTCGAAGAGAAGTATGGACTGAAGGGTGCTGTGATCTCGGCTGTAGACCTGATTAAGGGGATTGCCCTGGCAGCTGGTATGCGGTCCATCGACGTAGAAGGAGCAAACGGCACCATAAAGACCAATTTCGGAGGCAAAGCCGAAGCGGCCATGGAGACCCTTAAAGAGGGCGCAGAATATCTCTATCTCCATCTGGAAGCACCGGATGAGTGCTCACACCAAGGAGAATTGCAAGAGAAGATCCACTCCTTAGAACTGATCGAAAAGCAGGTCATAGCCCCGTTGATCAAGCAACTGGAAGAGGCCGGGGAGGAATTCCGTATGCTGATTCTTCCAGATCATCCGACACCAGTACGCATCCGGACCCATACCAGTGAGGCGGTCCCTTACGTTCTTTACGATTCCAGAAATGTAAAGGAGGAAGATACCGAGCGCACTTACAGTGAACGTAAGGCGAAGGCTTCGGGCAACTATTTCACTTCGGGTCCTGCACTTGCGGCCTACTTTACGGAATCAAAAAGCAGGGAAAAGGGCGAATAAGCACGAAAAAGTCAGATATAGAGAGGAATTTCGTAGTATTCTTACGAAATTCCTCATTTTTTTATGATAGAATAGAGGAAATCACCTACAAGGGTAAAATCGGGGACCGGGAGGGACCATATGTCCACATTGGAAATGGTGGGGTACGCGTGTATCCTGTTTTTTGTGTTGTTGTATCCTTTAATACTGCTGCGCTACTATGTGATTCGTGAGTATGTTTATTTCTCCCCATTCCTGTACGGACTGTTGGGTGGCACTCTTTTTTATGCCCTACCCTATATGTTCCTAAGAATATCTTTCGGTTGGGATATGAGCAGAGAACAGACCTGGCTCTTCATCATCATGGTGGCTGCAGTGAAATCCCTGCTCGGTGAGGGGGGCAAACGGCTGATCGCCATAATCAATAACCGCACTATGTACAAGTGGCGCTATTATCTGCCGTTGGGTATCGGCTTTTCCTACGCCTTGTTACTCAGCTGTTTCATCAGGCCTCTTACCCGACTGTTCTTGTCTTTCAGAATCTTTACGGAGACGGGAACCCCCATCCCGCTGGAACACTTCTTTTTCGGCAATAGCGCGTCCGGCATTATCTTGGCAATACTCACCATCATCGCGGTGGTGGAGATGGAAATCGGACTTGCAGTGCTAACTGGATTGAGTCGCAATCGTAATTCCAAGATGTACTGGTTGGCGGCCGTGCTTCTGTCCTGGTTTACCACTTCTCTGGTCTTGTACCCCTGGCCAAGCTATTGGGTAAGGTTGATACTGGTCATCTTAGCCTATGCACATGGCCTGGCGCTGATCATAAAAAACCGGGATGCGTTCCGCAAATATATCGGGCGTCAGAGTACCTTCCGGAGCTTCAATTAGGAATCGAGAACTGTCAGAGTAATCTGATGGTTCTTTTTTGTCTTGCG
>DAOUPV010000043.1 GCA_030625965.1 Clostridia bacterium | reverse complement strand
CATGCGCCGGCTGTCTGGTTCGCGGTCTTCCCGGCTATCATCGCCTGGACCGGTAAGTGGATGAACAAACTGGGTGATGCTGAAGCCATTGATGGCATTTCCACAACCTTCCGTTCGGTGGGTAACGGCTATATCGTGATTTCGCTCATCTGGGGAACACTCTTGGCCTTCATCGTCGATCGCCGCTACAAGGAGGCTGCCGTGGTAACAGCGATTGCTGCCGTGCTCTCCAGCATCGGTTTCATCCATGCGGTGGAACTTGGATTCTTTTTCACAGGCAACTGGACCATCGGTTACTTTTTCATCACCATTCTGTTGGGCGGATACCATGTCTGGCAGCAGAAATCCGAGAGTGCTCAACCTCGTATCGAGGCTGGCAACGAGGAAATCGCATAATCGAGTTACAGCTTTACCAGTGGGGACGGACATATGTCTGTCCCCATTTTTTTCATTGACATATACCCGCCAAACGTTATACTAATAGTAGGATAACGAAGGAGAGACATCATGCGCAAACTCATAAATCGGAGGCCAACTGTAGCGGTTCTATGCATCCTGCTGCTACTTTTGAGCGGATGTAGGCCAGACGTCCAGAATTCGCTGGTGGCAGATGGTACGGAACTGCTAGTCTATTGCGGAGCGGGTCTCAGAGAACCCATGACTGAGCTGGCGGGCCTGTTCGAGGACCGGGAGCATATCTGCATCACGTATACGTTCGCGGGTTCGGCCCAGCTCCTGGCTCAGGCTGAACTGAGCGGGCAGGGAGATCTATTGGTGCTGGGCGCCAAGTCTTATTATGACCTCGCCGAGGAGAAGGCGCTCCTGCTGCGAGGCCGGATGCTGTCCTGCCATGTCCCTGTGCTGGTGGTTGATGCGAAGAACCCGCTGCAGATCCATGATCTGGAAGATTTGAAGGAAACGAAAGCCAGACTGGTCCTGGGGGAGCCGGATGCCAACGCCGCCGGCAAGGCCGCCGCTAAGATCCTGGATGCGGCCGGGCTGGATCTGGAGGCACAGATAGTCGGCTACTGTGCCACGACCAATGAGCTGGGCACTCAGGTAGCTTTGGGTGCAGCTGATGCCTGCATCAGCATGCAGGATCAGGTGGTCGGGGACGAATCGTTGCTGGCCATTCAGATACCGGAAGCACTGAACCAGAAGATGCTGATCCCGGCTGGGGTGCTTAGCGTAACCGAGCATCCGCTGGAATCCGAGAAGTTCTTGGATTTCCTGGCATCGGAAGAAGCTGTGGCGGTCTGGGAACGATATGGGTTCCCTGCCTATGAAGGAGAGACTAGATGAAGGGGAGAGTAAATCCTTTTTCCTGGTTTGTAGGTAGCGCGCTGGGCTTTATGGCCTTGTTCCTGTTGCTGCCCATCGGCATGCTCCTTGCAAGAGCGCTGGGGAGCTATATGCCACATACCTTGGTGCAAGTGAAAGAGCCCTTGATACTCAGTATCTGGACTGCGCTCGCGTCAACCGGACTCTGTGTGCTTCTGGCCTTGCCGGGTGCCTACGGCTTGACGCGTTTTTCCTTTCCGGGGCGGGAAGTGCTCCGGGGACTCTTGCAGATACCCATGTCGCTGCCGCATCTGGTGTCCGGTATGGCGCTGCTGATTTTTTTCGCCCAGTCACCGGTCGGGGTCCTGCTGCGGAAAATGGGGATTACGGTATTGTTCAGCCCGCTGGGTGTGGTGATTGCCCAGTTTTTCGTCAATCTGCCGTATATGCTCAATATGTTGCTTGCCGGGCTTTCGCAGGGCGACCAGCAGGAGGAGTTCATGGCCCGCTCCCTGGGAGCCAGCCAGTTTCAGAGCTTCTGGTACATCGTACTGCCCAACCTGAGGCCGCATCTGTATTCGGCCCTTCTGGTCTGCTGGTCCAGGGCCATGGGGGAATTCGGCGCGGTGATCATGCTGGCAGGCATCGTCCGGGAAAAGACCGAGACCTTACCGGTGGCCGTCTATATGAATATGGCCGCAGGTGACCTTGATGGTGCAATTCTGACTGCGTCCATCCTGGTGCTCATATCCGTAAGCACCATGATACTTTTTCACCTATTGAAAAAAAGAGGTAATAACGGGAGGAATACCAATGCTTCAATGTACACATCTTAGCTTATGACGGGGAGCGTTCTGTCTGGATGACATCAACTTGAACATAGAACCCGGGGAATACATGATTCTCCTTGGAGCCAACGGCTCAGGGAAGACGCTGCTGCTGGACGGCATCGCCGGCCGCTACCCGCTGGAGACGGGAAGCGTCCTGGTGAACAACAGTCCGGTGCAGGGACTCCCACCCGAAGGAAGACGGATCGGCTACATACCGCAGAACAGCGGACTCTTTTCACGCATGAGCGTTGGGGAGAATATCTCTTTTGGACTGCGTATGAAAAGAGGCGATAAGCGGGACATGACGCTTCGGGAAACGGAGTGGATGGAAAGGCTGGACCTGACCTATCTGAAGGAGAGGAACGTCCTGACCTTGAGCGGCGGTGAACGTCAGCGGGTGGCTCTGGCCAGAGCCTTGGTGCTGAATCCCCGGCTGCTCCTGCTGGACGAGCCCTTGAGCGCGGTGGACCCGGCCGGCCGCAACCGGTTGATGGAGCTGCTCCACGAGCTGCACCGGGAGATGGGCCTTAGCGTACTGCATGTGACCCACGACCTGAGGGTGGCCGAGACGCTGGGCCAGAGGATCGCGGTGCTGGAGGCGGGCAGGATGCGAAACCGGGTTTGCCATCAGGAACTATCCAAGGTATACCGGGGAGAAAGTCTGAGTGCTCAGGCTTGTTAGGAGGACGATATGGAATTTTATGAAGAAATAGGCAGGACGCTGCAGGCGGTGCTCAAGGAACAGGGCCTGGACAGCCAGAGCATCGAGGTGAACTCCAAGGTGCTTACGGCCAAGGAGGCCATCGGGGAGACGGAACGCAAGGATTATCCTCTGCTGACGGGCAAGGAATATCTGATGCAGGCCGAGTTCATGGGAAGCATCGGTCAGGCTTTCACATGCTGTCCCAGCTCCTTTTCCGGTAGTATCCAGTCGCTTCTAGTTTTGGACTTCGACCAACCGGTCAACCAGGCGCTGCTGATTGCGGCCACCAATGCGGTCTACCGCCATCTGGGCCGGGTCACAGGGACCATCCATTGCAAGAATGAGGAACCGGAGCAGTGCGCTGGATGCATATTGGAGTATCTGAAGGAACATCATGCCGGGGAGAAGCTCCTGATGGTAGGATTCCAGCCGGCCATGATCGAGAAATTGGCGCCTCATTTCACAATGCGCATTCTGGATCTGGACGTTGATAATGTAGGGCAGAAGAAATACGGGGTGCTGGTGGAACATGGGATCAGGGAACTGGAGGATGCAGTGGAGTGGGCTGGCGTCATCCTCTCCACTGGATCCATTGCGGCCAACGGAACCTTAAGACCGTTTCTCACAACCGGGAAGCCGACCTATTTCTATGGCACCACCATCGCGGCGGTGGCCGAGGTGAAGGGGTTGAAGAGACTTTGCTACCAAGCCAAATAGGAGATGTGCGAGGCTCTGGAAGATTGCTTGTCCCGGCTAGTCTGAAAGAGGTATACTGGGTATAAGTCATTATCGAAAGGAAACATATATGAAGATTACATTTCTGGTGGACAACAATACCACCATCGATCAGTATTACCTGGCGGAACCGGCGTTATCTGTGCTGGTGGAGGATGGCAAGTCCCGTATCCTGCTGGATACCGGCTATTCGGATGCCTTTTTGGTGAATGCTCAAAAACTGGGGATCGACCTGTGTGAGTTGGACTGGCTAGTCCTCTCCCATGGACATTTTGATCATACCTGGGGACTGCCTCCCTTGATTCGTCACTATACCGAGGAGCGAATCCGGGGCAGGAAGGTTACACCTCCGACCATACTGGCCCATCCAGTTGCACTGGAGGATAAGATTTCCCCGGAGCTGGGCGGCATCGGCTCCTTTTTCAACAAAGAGACCTTGGAAAGATTCTTTCCGGTCGAGCTGAGTCGCGAGCCCAAGTGGCTGACCGAGCGCATCCTATATCTGGGGGAGATTCCGGAACAGTTGCCGTTTGAGAAAGCCAAGCTTAAGAACAAGCGGCCGACGGGGGACGGAACCCAGATACCGGATGACCTAATTGATGATACCTCGTTGGCCCTGATGACCGATAAGGGGCTGGTGCTCCTGACCGGTTGCGCCCACAGGGGTGTTTGCTCCACACTGGCCAGGGCAATGGAACTGACCGGGGAGAAGAGAGTCGTGGATGTCTTGGGTGGCTTCCACCTGTTGGATGCGTCTAAGAAGAGACTTTCGGAAACGGTGCGTTTCCTCAAGAAGGCGGGTGTCACGAAGATGAGCCCCTGCCACTGTGTGGACCAGGCGGCCAAGTGTGCGCTGGCATCGGAGTTTCCTCTGAGGGAAATCGGAAGTGGAAGCAGTATTGAATGGGAATAGGAATGAAAAGCCGGCTCAGCGAGCCGGCTTCTTTACGTCTTTCAAATCGGGATGGTCTATTAGGTGCAGGTAAGAATCGGGGAACTCTTCGGAGCGGTATACCTGCTCCCGGATATCCTGCCAGTCCATGTGCCTACCCAGGACCTTGACCGGAACTGAGGGGATGGCTAGCGCGATGGCCATGGCCAGACGGTGGTTGCCGTCGGAACCAAAGAGGTAGCGCCCCTTTCTGTCGATATAGACCGGAAGGGGCTGGGAGTCCAGCAGTCCTTCTGAGGCCAGGGAGCGGTATAATTGCTCGTAGCGTATCTCGTATCTCTTTTCCAGTTCCCGTACGTTCCGGGAGTGAAGGATATAGGGTTCCTTCTTGAATCGGTCGGCATAGGCCTGGAAGAGTTCGGTGTTTTTCCAGGGGAGGCTATCCAGGAAGTGGGTCTGGATGCTCTTCGTTTTCACTTGGGCGAAGCCGCCGTCCTCCACGATCCGGTAAGTGGGCGTTTGTCCTGCGGCGGAGGGGACCTCTTGGAGAATGGGGTGCACCTTCCGGTCCCAGTCGCCGCCCATCAGAGGGGTGAAGGACCAACGGAGCCATATCTCTTCGTTTAGCCGATGCTGGATCATGGTCCTGGGAATGCTGTAGACCAGGTCCGAAGGAGCTATGGCCTGGTAATGGCGGAGGCAGAGCAGATATTCCAACAAGTGTTTGCGTCCCTGGTTGCCCAAGCGCATATGTAGGAACCTGAAACCGAGTCTTATTTTTCGCAGTACTTTTCGGATGGTGAACATAATTACCTCGTGATGTTGGTCGGACTACCGCTTGCTGGCGGCGTAAAGTTCCAGAGCTCATGAAGATCCTGGCCCACCAGAGCTGAGAGCTGATGCAACTCCGCGCTGTACCTGTTTTGGATATCTTGGCGTAGTTCGGGGGGGAGGGGTTCGAAACTTGATTCCGACAGCAGCAGTTTTTTAAGGCCAAGACGCTTGAAAACATGCATCAGCCAGGTCAGGTCCTTTTTATATAGTTTGCGGGAGAGATTTTTCAGCCAGCCATATAGATGACGGTTTCTGGGCAGTTGCGAGCGGTTGCCGTGCTTGGGTGTAAAAGTTCTCTCATCCCAGTCTATGCCCAGATAGTGGGTCAGGGCGTTCAGGACCCCTCCAGGGTTGTGAATCAAAGATTCGAAAAGGATGATTTGCACCTGGTCACGCCCAAATAGCTGCAAGGTGTTGTTCAGATTGTCCAGGTACATGGTCTTCGTGCTTAATAGGCTGTTTTTCACATAATGTACCAAGCTCTCCTCATAACCGAAATTCTGTACATTGTGTTTGTAATGGGAATGGATTCTGGTTACCGGATTCCTAATAAGGACGATGATCTTCATCTGGGGGTTGTACTCGGCGATGCGTTCTAGAAAGAGCAGGTTCTTGCTGTATCCCGGTGTTACCTCCCCGAGCATGCCCGGTTGGGTGAACTTGCCATGATACCAGTCTTGGCCCCTGTCGTAGTAGCGGTCGAAAAAATGAACTTCTTTGGTCTGGTTGGGTAGACTGAGGCCGGGTATCTCCCTGAGATATTCATCCAGGGTCGTGGTTCCGCATTTGCTGAATCCGATGACCAGGAAGGCCACTTTTCTTTGCGTGTTATTCTCCTTCAGACAATTGGTGCGACAGAGCATGGAACAGTCCTCCATATTCTTTGATGATGCGTTCCGGCAGATAATCTTTGATCCGTTCCTGTCCCCATTCGCCTATGCGCTTGCGCAGTATCCTGTCGCTGGCGAAAGCCTGAATTCGTGCGCTCAGGGCTTCTTCGTCTCCCACCGGGTAAAGCAGATCCGGGTTGCCTGCCAGGATTTCTCCGGGCCCGTGCGGGCAGTCGGAGGACAGGGGCACCGTACGCACAGCCAGGGATTCTAGCAGTACGTTGCCGAGACCCTCCCAGCAAGAGGAGAGAACGAACAGGTCGGCATCATGCATGAAACTGTAAGGATTGTCCTGGAAACCAATTAGGTGCACACGATCAACCAGTCCGTAGTCCAGAACCTGTTCTTCAATCTGCTTCCGCAGACTGCCGTCTCCCAGGATATAGCAATGGTAATCCAGGGCAGGCGGTAGCAGGCGTAGGGCCAGGAGCAGTGTTTTGTGGTCCTTTTGCTGTTCCAACCTGCCGGCGGTCACGATCTTGAAAGAGGGGTCCTGCGAGAGGATGGTCTCTTCCTGCATCTTGGACTCTATCTGCTCCAGATCCAGCATGTTGGGGATGGCTGAAATCTTCCCGGCGGGAACGCTGTAGAAATGCTGCAGCATTTCTTTCAGTCCCCTGGACGGTGTAATGATCCAGTCTGCAGCCCGACGGTACATTATGCCGACCAGCCAGTTGAAAAGCCGGCCGTGTTCCATGGCCATCTGATTGTTGGATTCGCGCAATACCAGATGGTGCCGTACCCTGGAAAGCGTGCTGGCTCCTGCGGCCAGCAGATTGGCCTTGATGGTGGTGCTAAGCACGATATCCGGCTTTTCCTGGCGTATGGTTTGGCACAGCCTAAAGAGCATCGCAGGGTAATAGCGGGTCTTCATGGGGATGCCCAGGTTGATGCAACGTACGTCCTGATGTAGTAGCTGGGAGTAGGCGTCCTTGCGGTAACCGTTTCCAGATTTGGATAGGAGCAACAGGACTGGCTCATAGTCGGAGCGGTCCAGGTGGTTCAACAGGTTTACGAAGGTCCTTTCCGCTCCGCCACCCATCAGCGTTGGTAGAAAGAACAGGATTTTTTTTCTCATTCGACTACCCCCGTTTCATATCGCTTGTAGACTGAGAGCAGCTTTTGGATGACGTTTTGTTCATCGAAATGGATGCTGGCATAGGTTTTGGCCGCTATGGAGTAGCGTCTGGCCTTTTCCGGATCCCGCATAAGACTTTTTATTGCGTCGGCCATAGCCTGGGCATCATTCAAGGGGACCAGAGTTCCGGTCTTCCCGTCGGTTATGACTTCGTTGGAGCCCACCACATCGGTGGCGATACAGGGCAAGCCGAACATCATGCTTTCCATCAGGGCGCGCGGTTTGCCTTCCTTGATGGAGGGCAGAAGGCTCATATCGGCGTCTTGCATGACGTCAAGCAAAGTTCCTGTTTTCAGCATGCCGGTGAACTTGAAATGAGTCGCCAGTCGGTATTTCTTGATCAGGCTGGTCAACTGCAGCAGATAATCCGGATCGCTTTCCCCGATGAGTATGAATTGAAAATTGGGAATCAACGAATCAGTGGCAAGGATGCGGGCTACTTCCACCAGCATAGTCTGGTTCTTGACCGGTTCGATACGGGCGGTGCATAGGATGCGGTAGGGTCCGGGTTCTTTTGGCCGACCGTTATTGTCGCATGAGAAGAGTTCGGTATCGATACCGTTACCCAGATAGGTAAACCGGGCATGCTGGGAGAGTCCCAGATCTTCCGCCTGTTGTAGTTCGTGGCGGTTCTGGAACAGCAGTTCATCACTGTTACGGGCCAGCCAGAGTTCCACCAGCTGGTAGAAACGGCGTTTCAGTCCGCTACAGGCATTGAAATGAAAGCCGTGCACCTGGTGGATGATATCAATGTTCTTGCCACTGCGGCGGTTGTAGAGGTTGGCGGCGATCCGGGCCACCGCTCCCGATTTAGAATTATGGGAGTGGACGATGTCCGGTTTGATTTTCAGCAGGATTCCGTACAGGGTGCGGATCTCCGTGAAAAGCGAAAGTCCGAGATTTCTCGACTGAGGAAAATCGATCAGATCGATGTTTTCGGCGCGCATCTGAGCGGTGTGCTCCCCTGCGGGGCAGACGATGTAGTTGTCGTAGGTCTTGCTTACGGCCAGTACTCGTTTGCGTAGCAGCCGGAAGGCGCCTTGGTCGGTGGAGACGATATCTAGGATCAGCATATATTCATTCCTTCTTAAAGTTTCTTATTCGATTATATCACACATGTAAGACGGTGATATGTTAGAAAAGTTCAATTTTTCGCTGGTTACTGTTGTCGGATGACGGCTGTGCATTAAGAAGGAAAGTGGGTGAAAATATCCCTGTGCGGAACGGTACGCTTTCGGTGATACAGCAAACAGTGCAGGAGTTTGTCGATGAGTCATAGAATATATAATTGATTTGTGTAATCCGATTGTGCTAGCGGATGCCTGGAAAGACAGGATTCACTATGCCATGGGCACCATGAGCAATAGGTATTTGTACCTTAAGATCAAAGGAGAGAGGGCAATGAAAAAGAGAAGCATAATTTTACAGCTATTTATCATCCTATTTGTTATCCTGCTATGCCTGATCGTCTTCCTGGGGTTCTCTACCTATAAGTATGCGGAATCGGTCATCCAGAAAGAAGTCATCCAGCTCAACTCCAATATGCTCCAGCAGATCGCCATCCGGATCAACCAGGAATTGGTGGATGTGGAGAATCTTGCCAGCCGCATCGCTTACGACAAGAATATCATTGAATCGCTGAAAGGCGGAACTGAAGAGCCGGAAATCGACCAGGACAAGGTCAAGAGGATCGAAGGCATCATGGCCACATACATCTGGTCATATCGGAGCACTTCGATGCTGATCGATGCGCATGTAGTAGATAACCATGGAAATATCTACTCCACATCATATTCGCTGTCATCCGAACAGATGGTGGACTTCTCTTTATACAGCGAGACAGCGGAAAACAGTGAAGAGAATGAAGTCCTTCCCATTAAGTACCATAAGGATGCGATTTCGGGATACAACTACTATTACCAGGTAGTGAGGAAGGTAAAAGACTACATTACCGAAGACCACTACGGATTGCTGCTTCTGAATGTAAATGAAAAACTCTTATGGGACAACTACATCCGTCTGACCAATGATGAAAAGGATTTCACGATTGTCGACCAGAATGGTGTGATCATATCCAATAAGGATAAGGAAAGGATCAATGAGAGGCTGGACGGTTTTGTTGTAGCCCTAGACAAGGGCAATCCGGAAAATTATTACCTGGAAGACGGAAAACTTTGGATCTACTATAAGATCAACGAGTACGGATGGTATATCCTGGAATCCTTAACCCTGGAAAGTGCCATGATGCCCATTGAGAGGATAGAGTATTTCCTAATCACCTTCGGGCTCTTATGCATCGTGCTGACCGGGGTGGCCTTGGTCATCGTCGCCAGGAAGATTTCGGAGCCGTTGGGGCTTTTGACCGGCAAGATGACCGAATTCACTGAGGGGGACATCTCCATCCAGATACCGGACAGTCCCTATAAAGAATTCTCTGAGATGTCGGTTTCTTTTAACGAGTTGATTCAAAGGGTGAATTATCTACTTGAAGAGAACATCAACAATGAGCGCCAGAAGAGACTGTTGGAACTGGACTTCCTGCAGGCCCAGATCAATCCGCACTTTATCTACAACACACTGAGCTCCATCCGTTTCTACGTCGAAATGGGAAAAAATGAAGAAGCGGAGGACATGCTCTTTCATTTCTCCAAGTTGCTGAGAAGGGTTCTATCCCGGGCGGATGAGTTTGTCCTGCTAAGAGACGAGATTGAACTCCTGGACAATTATCTGGCGCTGCAAAGGAAGCGCTATCCTGATGTTTTCGAGGTGGAATTCTCACTTCCGGAAGACACGTTGGATTCCCAGATTCCGTCCTTCATCTTGCAACCGATCATTGAAAATGCGATCTTTCATGGTGCACAGGGCAAAGGCCCTATTCTGATCAGGATAGAAGCGGAAGTGGTGGACAGTGATCTGTATCTAACCATTTCGGACGATGGTATCGGCATGAGTGATGAGAAGATACACGAGATACTTAACAAAGAAGTTCAGATGAACAGCATAGGAATAATGAACGTCAATGAGCGGATCAGGATTCTCTATGGCGGCACCTATGGTCTGACCATTGAACAGAATGAACCGATTGGGACCAGGATAGTACTGAAATTGCGACGTTATGCATAGGAGGAAATATGTTACGTATTGTTATCGCGGATGATGAATTGCCCATTCTGGAATGGGTGAAATATTGCCTGAAAGAGAATGACAATTGGGAGATCGCCGGTGCGGCATCCGATGGGTTACAGGCATATGACATGATAATCGATGAGAAACCGGATGTTGTCATTACGGATATCAGAATGCCGAGGATGGACGGGATCAGTGTGATGAAAAGCGTCAAGGAGATATTGCCTCAGACCGAATTTATCATCCTGACCAACCATGCTGATTTTTCCTATGCCAAGCAGGCCATCACCTGGGGGGCGAAGGAATACATTCTGAAATCTGAACTCAGAAGCTCCGAACTGATCGGGATGCTGGAGGATATTGAAGAAAATCAGGATGCTCAACAAGGTGCTCCGAGAACACATGACGACTTGCAGCGTATGGCCAAGAAGACATATATCGACGATCCGGTAGACCATCATGAGAATAACAAGTCAGTGGAGATGGCCCTGGATTTCATCCACGAGCATTTCTATGAATCCATTTCTTTGACAGACGTTGCAAACCATGTGTACCGTTCCCCCGAGTATTTTAGTAGATTGTTTAAGGAAATTACCGGGGAAAACTTCAGTACGTATCTAATCAACTACAGACTGGGGAAAGCACGGTCTTTGCTGATGAATACAGATCTGAAGGTTACTGACATATCCTATCGGGTCGGTTATCAGAATCCCAGCTATTTTTCCAGATTGTACAAGAAATATATGGGTGTGACCCCTGAGGGTGAGCGCAAAAGGAACCGAAAAAAGGCAAAATAGTACTAAATGTCAAAAAAGTGCTATTTTTACCAGGGCGATGTCAAGATAGTGAGCGAAATTCAATAATCCAGTTACTTTCTAAATGCAAAGATAACCAATACACTATTACTAGGATGTCGGTGATGTGTATACGGTCTTACAAAAGACGAATAATTTCAAGAAAGCACTCTCTCCCCGTCTGGGAAGAGCAGATCCGGCAACCCATCCAATGTCCGACATAAGTCGGCAGGCACTCCTGTCGACGGGCACCATACCAAAATAATCACGGATTCATTCCATCTTACGTTTCTTACCTTAATTTTTATTGAACAGTAGTTAAATCCATAAGATTACAATCACGGGATAAGTCTAATATGTTCACCACGATAGTGGCAGGACAATAGAATTCTGTGTGGCATAAATAGCATATCTTAGGTGAAGTATTATGATGATTGTGCGAGGCATGATGGGATAAGCCGCGGAGAACAATCACATATCTCATTCCACGGGGGGAGGTGCACAGGTTAGCTAGGAAGTTTTATCGGTTCCCATGTATCACATATTTGTATCTTGAGGAGGGAAATATGAAAAAATTCAATAAAGCATTAGCCATACTTCTGGTCATCGCGTTGTCTCTTAGCTTGGTAGGTTGTGCTTCCGGTGGTGGAGAAGAGGAAGAACCAGCTGGAACATCCGCAGCCGATCTGAAGATTGTACTGCTGCTGCCCGGCCCTATCAATGATCAGAGCTGGAATGCGACCAACTATGCAGGACTTGTCAAGTGTAACGAGACACTGGGCACCAACATGGAGTATGTTGAAAGCGTTCAGGCATCTGACTATGAATCTACTTTCAGAAACTACGCCGAGCGTGGATATGATCTGATCATGGCTGCAGGAACTCAGTTTGATGAAGCAGCCAACACGATTGCCCCTGACTATCCAGACACCATGTTCACCGCGGTAAACGGATTGGTTGCCGATGGACCCAACGTGGCACCCATCTTCCCCAAAGAATATGAAGCCAGTTATATCGCCGGTATCCTGGCAGGTGATGTTACTGAAAACGGCCAATTTGGCGTTATCGGCGCATTCCCCAGTGAACTGATGGAAAACCTTTTGGATGTGTATGAAGAAGTTGCAGTAGAAGTAGCAGGCGAGAATGGTATCGCTGACGCAGCAGCCGTAAGAGCCTATGCCAACAGCTGGGACGACGTTGCTCTTGGCAAACAGATGACTGAGACCATGATCGACAATGGCGCTGACGTAATGTTCGTCTATGCCAACCAGGTAGGTCTGGGCGCTATTCAGGCCGCCAAAGAAAAAGGCGCGAAATTCATCGGTTTCTCCGGAGATCAAACTACCATCGATCCTGACACTGTAGTTGCTTCCATCGTCTTCGATTTTGAGACCTTCTACGTATGGGCTGTAGACAAGTTCATCAAAGGCGAACTCGAAGGAGGCCAGGTCTACATGGCAGGAATCACCGAAGGAATCTTCTCACCGGTCTACACCGATCACATCAGCGATGAAACTATCGCTAAAGTGGATGCGGCCATCGAATCCGTGAAAGCGGGCGAGATCGATTTTGAAGCTATGTACAAATAGGAACGGGCTCACTTAGATAGCAGACAATTACGACTGGCAACGACCTAGGTTGTTGCCAGTCACATTATATGGCGGTGTAATATGAATAAACCATTAGTTGAATTAAAAGGCATAACTAAGTACTTTGCCAAAGTCATTGCCAATAAGAATGTATCCTTTTCCGTCAATGATGGAGAGGTGCTGGCCTTATTGGGTGAAAACGGCGCTGGTAAGAGTACCATTATGAAGATTTTATACGGACTTTATAAAGAAGATGAAGGGCAGATATTTATGAATGGGGAGCATAAGCATATCTCCTCACCTAAGGATGCCATGGCCCTGGGTATCACAATGATCCAACAGCATTTTTCCTTGGTTCCGGCTCACACTGTAACCGAGAATATCATATTGGGTAACGTGAAGGGACGAATCGACTGGAAGGCCTATGAGCAGAAAATCGGTGAACTGGCCCAGTCCTACGGATTCGATATCGATCCGACGGCCCGGATCAAGGACCTGCCGGTGGGACTGCAGCAGAAGGTGGAGATCCTGAAGGCACTTTATTTGGATGCCCACCTGCTGATCATGGACGAGCCTACCGCAGTGCTGACACCCCAGGAAGCCAGCAAACTGATGGGCTTCGTCAAGGAGTTCACCGATCAGGGACATTCTGTAATTTTCATCACACATAAACTGAAGGAAGTCATGGAAGTAGCCGACCGCATCATCGTCATGCGAGATGGCGAGGTCCACGGCGATGTGAAACGCGAAGATACCGATGAACTGGAGCTGTCGCGCCTGATGATCGGAAGGGACCTAAAGCCGCCTAAGAAATCGGAAGATGCAGGCGGAAAAGATAGGAAAGTGGTACTTTCTGTAGAGAATCTCTCGGTCATCGGTTCGGATGACGTGCCGAAACTGACGGATGTCTCCTTCGATATCAGAGAGGGTGAGATCCTGGGCATCGCCGGGGTTAGCGGCAACGGACAGCAAGAAATCTGTGAAGCCATCATCGGAGCCATTCCATCCAAGAGTGGTAGGATAAGCTTGGCTGGTGAGGACTTAAGCGAGCAGAATATCCGGGAGAGGCTTGAAACTGGAATCGGATATCTTCCTGCGGACAGGTTCCGCGACGGTATGATCATGGATATGAGCCTGGCGGAGAATATGCTCCTCAAGGAAAGCTTCGGCGATAAGTGGTTGAAGCGGGGATTTTTGGATCATGGACGCCTAAGACGGTATACGGAAGACATAATCAAAGACTATGAAGTGAAGGCGCCCGGTGCTGGAGCCATGGCCAAGGGACTTTCCGGCGGCAATCAGCAGAAGGTGGTCGTGGCCAGGGAAGTGGGTAGCGGCGGCAAGTTCATCATTTTCAATCAGCCTACCCGTGGTTTGGACCTGGGAGCCATCAATCATGTGCATAAAACCATCCTTGCAGAGCGGGACAAAGGAAAGAGCATTCTTTTGGTATCCACCGAACTCTCGGAAATCTTCGCCTTGTCGGACCGGATTGCCGTAGTCTACAAAGGGAAGATCCAGGGTATCTTCGATCATAACGATCTGACAATTGAAAAGATCGGCCTCCTGATGGCCGGCTACAACGACGATAAGGGGGTGCAGGCATGAACGAAAAACTAAGGGACCTGATCCTCACGGATATCGCGGCCGTCCTGCTGGGTCTGATTCTCAGCGGTCTGCTGATGCTATTTTTGGACAAGAATCCTATCCAGGCTTACAGCGTTCTGTTTACATCGGTGCTTAATGACAAGTACACCTTCGCAGAGATTTTTGTGAAAGCTACGCCACTCATCTTTACGGCACTGGCATTCGCCTTTACTTTCAAGGCCAACCTGTTTAACATTGGGGCCCAAGGCCAGTTCTACATCGGGGCTATCATCTCGGTGGCTATGTCCTTGTTCCTGGGTGACAGCATCCCCAGAGGATTGGCGCTTATTATCATTTTTGCGCTGACCATTGTAGGCGGTGCTTTGTGGGGTGGGCTGATCGGCCTGGCCAAGGCACGCTTCAAGGCCAATGAGTTTCTGGTGTCCATGATGTCCACTTACGTTGCACTGGCCATCATGAACTATCTGCTAAGAACTAAGCTTTTGGAAACCAAAATGGAATATCCGCAGACGGATCCCTTGAATCCTTCTGTCTGGCTCCCGATCTTCATACCCGGAACCAGACTGCATATCGGATTCATCCTGGCCGTCGTAGTGGCCATAGGCATCTGGGTGCTGCTCTACAAGACCCCGATCGGGTATCGTATCCGGGTGGTGGGCATGAATCCAGACGCGGCACGTTTGGCCGGCATATCTGCATCGAAACTGTATGTTATCGCCTTTATGATTAGTGGAGGACTGGCTGCTATGGCCGGTTTCACTGAGGTCAATGGGGTGCAGCACATGCTGGTGCAGGGTTTCAATACGGACATCGGTCCGGCGGGTCTAGGCATTGCCATATTGGCCAATGCCAACCCCATCGGCATCATCTTCGCCTCCATACTCTTCGGAGCCTTGAAAGTGGGCGGCACCATCATGGGTCAGATGTCGGGAATCCCCGCCAGTATCATCGAGATCATGCAAGGATTCGTGATGATTTTCGTCATCATGTCCTACTTTGTACGTAATGAGATCGATGTCAGGAGAGAGAAACGCAAGCTCAGAAAGGTGGTGGGACAATGATCAATCTATTGGCACGCGCCTTGATGATGAGTACCCCACTGCTGTACGGATCCATTGCTGAGGTTTATGCGGAGAGAACCGGAATGATGGTAACCGCCATCGAGGGGATCTTCCTAATGGGAGCATGGGGTGGATTTGTAGTCACCTATCTGACCGGCAATCTGTTTTGGGGTGTTATGACTGCCATGTTGGTGGGTGTGCTGACAGCCGCGCTCTATGGCTGGATCACCGTCTACCTGAAGCAACACCAGGTGGTGACCGGCGTGGCCATAAATACTTTGGTGTTGGGGCTTAGCGCCTTCTTCATGCGGGTTATTTTCGGTATTCCCATCACTCCGCTGACCATCGATCCGCTACCTCATATTCACATACCGGTACTTTCCAAGATTCCGGTGCTGGGTGTCATCCTGTTCCAACAGAACATCCTGACATACATCGTCTATCTGATTATCCCGCTGTCGTATTTTGTACTCTACAAGACTTCAGTGGGGCTCATAATCCGCTCTACAGGTGAGAATCCCGAAGCGGTGGATGTAGCTGGTCTTCCGGTTGAGAGAATCCGCTTCTTGGTGGTCCTCCTGGCTGGCGCACTGGGTGGTGTGGCTGGATCATTCTACTCCATCGGATTCCTGGGACTGTTCACCACCAATATAATCGGTGGACGGGGCTGGATCGCCTTCGCCATCTGTTTCCTGGGCAACTGGAATCCCAGGGGAGCTTTCTTTGGGGCGTTGATCTTCGGTCTGGCGGAAGCTGTAGGCATCTATATCCAGTCAAGCGGCGTCGAGCTGCTGCCCAACGAGCTCTTTATTGCTCTACCTTACATCCTTACCATCGTGCTGACGGTGGCCAGGAGATCCTTCAATGTACCGGCCAAGCTGGGCATACCCTACAAGAAGGAAAACTAGACGTTTGCACACACATTTCTACCCGGAAGGTTTCCTTCCGGGTTTTCTTTGTTCAGACCGGTTCGCAATGCAGCTGCTTTATTTTATCGGCTGCTTGCTCTATAATGCATGGTATAGTGGTAATGAAGATAACTGTCTGCGGGGGGATCAATGGATATATATGGAAAAATAAAAGACGTCTTTAGTGACCTGAGTAAAGGCAATCAGAAGATAGCAGTATATATCCTGAAGCATAGGGAAGATTTACTGATGCTGACCGCCAGGGAGCTGTCCAAGAAGATCGGAGTAAGCGAAGCGACCACCATCCGGTTTGCCCGGACACTTGGTTACGCCACCTACAAGGAGATGCTTAAGGCAATAAAGAAAGACTCGATGCAGAGTTCTTCAGTCATGACCATCTTTGATGAAATGCTGGTGAAGCATGAAATGCCTGGAGAGAATTATCTGGATACGGTCAACCAGGATATCGAAAATATCAACAGGACTTTTAGGAACCTGGATGGGAACGTTCTAGATGATTTGGTAGATAGGATCATTGCAGCCAGAAATATCGGGGTAATCGGTTTCCGAGGGGAACTGACGCCGGCTGTCTTTTTAAGCCACTTCCTGAATGAACTGTTTTCTAACACCAAATTGTTGTATCCAAATACTGGTGACAGCTATGATCAGATAAAATCATGGGATGACAAGGATTTGATTATTTCCTTCGCTTTTTGGGAAAATAGCAACTATACCAAAACAATAATGCAGTATGCAAAAAGCAGGGGTTGTTATTTGGTGGCAATCACCCGTGAACAGTCGAAAGAAATCTGCAGTATGGCGGACACATATATTCCTGTCGAGACGAAGGGCGCCTTTATTTCATACACGGCTTCAGTAACTTTGGTCAACGTAATTCTTGCGCTGGTAACTAAGAAATTGCCAGCAGACGCATTATATAAAGCGTTCAAAGATACAGATGAGATTTTCAGCTATTTCAACAATGCAGTAGCTGAAAGCAGTTTAGTTGACTAGGAACAATATAACGAAATTAAGCCATTCTGGTATTAGCCGGAATCGGCTTATTTTTTTGCCCTGAAGAAGCTAGAGAGGAAAAATGTTGGGAGTTCCGAAAAAGATTGGAAGTAAGAAAGAGAGGGATTTTGAAAATAAACGAAGGAAATATTTCATAAATGCAGAACACATATGACGAAAGAAATAAATGTTTCATAAGTTTCTTTTGCTGATTGCCTGATGGCCACTATGCTACCGGGCATAAAAGGTCAGCACAAAGAAGTCTGGGAGACTATGATGAAAAAATTCTTTAGTATGTTATTGGTGTTGATGATGGTGGTTTCATTGGTGGTGGGTTGCGCTGGTGGGGAAGAACCGGCAGAAGAGCCTGTGGAAGAGCCGAGTGAAGAGGGTGTAGAGGAACCAGCAGAAGAGCCGGATGAACCATTGAAGGTCGCGTTGCTGACTCCAGGACCGATCAATGATGGCGGTTGGAGTGCTTCCGCTTACGAAGGACTTCTTATGATTGAAGAAGAGTATGGGGCGGAGATAGCGTACAGTGAAAATGTA
>DAOUPV010000090.1 GCA_030625965.1 Clostridia bacterium | reverse complement strand
AAAATCCTGTAAGTACTCTTCCTTCAAGACATTCTTTGCAATGACTTTGATCATTCTTCCCTCCATTTCAAAATGCAGACTATAACGATGCCTTAGTTAGAACTATCAATCCAGGCGCTTGCTGAACTTGGCGACAGCCGCACCGATCAAAATAGTAATCAGAAGTAGCATGGCCAGCGTTGAACCAACTAGATAGGGGATCCCCACGCCCTTCACGATGATACCCCGCAAAATCACCATTAGCACTTACCTTGTCCAGGCTATCAAAGAGCACTACCTCGATCAAAAGAGAAACAAGCTCAAGTACGGCGCCTACTATGAACAGTCGAACTTCGTCTGCACCGCGGAAAATGGACGCCCCTTAAACACAAACAGTATGAAATACTTTGTCCGGGTGGCCCAGGACGAGCTCGGCATCGACTTCTCATTCCACTCACTCCGGCATACGCACGCATCGATGCTTCTCGCTGCCGGCGCAAACATCAAAGCAATTCAGGCCCGGCTAGGCCATGCACGTATTGCCACCACGATGGATACCTATTCCCACGTCACACAAGACCTCGAAAAGACGACAGCGCGGATCCTCGAGGGTCTAGCAAAGTAGGCGGTTGCCTACGTCTGGAATAAAGCGTCGGCAAAAGTAATATATCAAGGGCCTTATGCGCTGGGGCCCTTTGTTTACGGGCCTCTCTCGTTCATCTCCCGTTATACAACATACATTGGCAAAAAGCACATCATGGATATACGGAATCCTCAGTAGAAATCAACCTATGATATAATCAATATAAACGAACCCAAGGAGAAGAACGTGAACAGACATATCCAGAGATGGAAAAACAAAACATACTTCATTCCAGCCCTCTACTGCCTACTGGCCGTCTTATTCACAGCCGTCATTATCGCTTAAGATCGCAATTTGATCAATACATTGGGGACGGGCAGCAATCTCTTCTCTGTTCGCTAAATAGTGTCAACAGATGCCTTTCCCGAATGGCACTGTAACTATTTTCAAAAAAAACATCTTCTACGGGAACTATCCCCTTTAATCGCTCGTCATAAAACCAAACGCGCAAATTAAAAGGAAAAAAATTATGAAGAAAATCTTACTACTGCTAACTATACTGACACTATTAATACCAGGAGCCGCCTTCGCGGACACCGCACCCCAGCCGGTACTCTACTCGGAAACCCCGGTAGTGACCGCCGTTCCGGTCCTGATCAGCACCAATCCGACCGAGAACCTGCCCATGCTGGTAGACTACGACACCACATTGACGGAGCAGACCTTCCAGGTCATCACAGACGGAACTGCCGTGACATACGATGTCCTCTCCCAAAAAACCAATGGAGTTACTATGCTGCCGTTGCGTCATACCCTGGAGTCCCTGGGTTACAGTGTCAATTGGAATAGCGAAACGATGGCTGTGGACATCAGTAAAGGAGCTCGGTTCACTTCGATTACGTTGGGAGAAAATCGCTACTTCAAGAATAGGATGGCCCCAATAAGCCTGTCTGCGGCACCTATCGCCATCAACGGTCGGACCATGGTTCCCCTGGAATTCTTCTATGAGACTCTGGATGAAGCATTTGTGGTCGAATCCAATGATGTAATCTTTAAGGATGACATGATGGCCAAGCACGCTGGATTCGTGCTGGACATGAGCCGGGATGAAACTGGCGTGGTCAGTTACACCATCGTAGCCGACCTGGAACAGGCCGAACCGGAGTTCCAGACCATCATCCATACCAACCAGTTCTTCACTTACACCCAAAAACAGGTTTCTGAAGGTGACTTTATCACTGCCATCTGCAGTCCGATCATGACAATGAGCATACCTGGACAGACTACAGCGTATGTCATCTACTAAAATAACAGCAAAAGCGCAAGGCTCAGGCCTTGCGCTTTTTTCGTCACAGCAGCTCCGTCAGAATCTCCTGTTAATTGTATAAATTCAGGTAAATTTCTTAACCTACCATAGTCTTGGTCTCGTCAGTCTCCATACCACAAACCTCGGTAGAGCATCGTCTGATCCGCATGTCGATAAACAGACACATGGCTGCCAGCACCAGATAGGTCAGTGCGAACGGAAGACCACTTTCTGAGGCCCAGGCCATGATGGGCGCATGGATTAGTCCTACAAAGGCGCAGAACGCCGTAATCAGGGAGAAAATAGCAGCATTCCTGAAGTCCCTGTCAATCGCAAAGGATACGACTGCGGTAAGAAGCAAACCTGAGAGAAATGCTCCTTGAGAAAGGGCAATTACCCCTCCAATTGGGAACGAGGCGGCAAAGCTCTCCACACCGACAGTAGACAGATTTGTACCGGCAGCTATCAATGCTTCATTAACCCCGGTGAGCACATACTGGGCTATTAGAGGCAGAAAACCGAACAGTATAGCCGGTGCATGGCTTTTTTTACTTTCGGTAAATGCCTGTCCCGCTACCACAAGTCCTACAAAGAGAAGAACTGGCATTACAGCAGGATAGGGAATCAGCGCGGACAATACGCCCACAGCACCAGAAAAACCAAGCAATACATAGGCTAGTCCGTTGATTACTGAATAGCCTGATCTGGCTCCAATAGCCTTCCAACTGGGGTGTCCATAATACACGGTAGTCGGGAAAGGGTTTCCGAACAGGGATCCTATGATGGTTCCCACTCCATCCATGGTCATTGAGGAGCGTACCGGGTAATCATCACCCGCGATGCTGGCACTTTCCAGACCCTGCAACGTAGAAAGGAAATTGGAAATCTGCAAGGGGATCACCACCGGTAGGTAAGGCACGATGTGTTTTAGACCAGTTAGCATTTCTGTCACAGACAACGAGGGCAGGTTGAGTGCTAGACCATCCATCGATTCAACAAGTGCAACCGAACTCATGGACCCCGTGAGCCAGGCAACTACCGTTCCTACCAGTATGGCAAACATACCTGCCGGCAGACCGAACGGCATTCTTACCTTACCCAGGAAACCGAACAGTACGATAAACAAGGGGATAACAGCTACCACAGGATTTGTGTAGATTTCCAGCATGCTGACCAGAGACAACCAGATAACCGACAATGCCGCCAGGTTCCCTAGTAACGCCGCCCTCG
Organism: Clostridia bacterium; assembly: GCA_030625965.1. Taxonomy (GTDB): domain Bacteria; phylum Bacillota; class TC1; order TC1; family UBA5767; genus UBA5767. The sequence goes on along the minus strand of DAOUPV010000090.1, from coordinate 4,769 downwards.
GAGTAAGCTTGATAATCTTCTTACCGATAACCGCTCCGATAATCTCAATCACACCACCCAGGAAGCAGGCCGCCAGACCTACCTGCCATGCCAGTATCGCATCCCCGGTATTCCAGTAGACCGGGCCGATAATCAGGAAGAGCCAGCCGAAAACCGCTACTGCGCTTACACCGTATGGTTGTGCTGTTACATCCTGTCTTTTTTCCTTGTGAGCCAAGCGATACGCTTCGTATGTATACCAGAGGTTACCAAACAAGGTCGCCAATGCCAAACCCGGCAAAATCTTTCCCAAAACAATCTCTGTTGGCATACCAAACGCATAAATCATAATTCCAATTGAAGCCAATACCTTTGAAAGGCCATCAAATAGCAGACCAAAAAATGCATCCACATCTGATTTCGTCATCCATTTGTACCTAAACGCTTTTTCCATCTTTGCATTACTCCTAGTTTCACATTTACCTATGAATTTCGTCAAAGGTCCTATGACTAATTACCCACCAGGTTTCGTGGGATAGTCGGCTAAAGATGTTCTAGAATGTCCGGTCCCTTTCACCGAACACGTTTCCCCAATCTTCCCTTGCAGAGCCCTAAGAGCTCTCCCGCTAACACCTCCAAAATATTTCTATTTTCGATTGACCGCATGTGAAAAAGCCCTCAGCATGTAAAGTCTTCGCTTCAGGCCTTCGTCCTATGACTTATGTCCCATGTCCCAATTTTACAGACTGAATCCAGAAAAGTAAACCAACTATATTTTGCTTTAGTAGCAGAAATCCGATCGCGCACCGAAAATACACTGTATAAATTACGAAAAGCATGGTGTCGGAAGAGTAATTCTTCCGACACCATGCTTTTCATACCCAAGTAAGACCAGCTATCTGGATACTTCTCCAAATCGGTCCACCATATTCATAAAAATATATAGAAGCTCCTACACTCTCACAGTAATCTTAGGGATAACTTCTATTAACAAGGGAAAGGCCGAGAAGCTAACTTCCCGGCCCTTTGGTAAAAATTATCCAACCATTGTTTTAGTTTCATTCGTCTCAAGAGCACACTCTTCGGTCTTGTAGCGTCTCTCCTGATAGTCAACAACCAAGCAGATTCCTGCCAGAGTCAGATAAGTCATTGCAAAGGGCAATCCGCTTTCTGAAGCCCAGGACATGATAGGTGCATGGATCAATCCCACAAAAGCGCAACCTGCTGTAATCAGGGCAAATGCCGCAGCTCTTCTGAATTCTCTATCCATGACATATGCCACGATGGCTGTAAGCAATAAGCCAGAAAGGAAGGCTCCTTGTGACAAAGCGATAACTCCTCTTATGGGGAAAGAGGCAGAGAAACTCTCCACTCCAATGGTCGCCAGGTTGGTACCAGCCGCCATCAATGCCTCGTTGACCCCGTTAGCCACATATTGGGCGATCAGGGGCAGAAAACCGAACAGGATGGCCGGCGCATGGCTTTTCTTGCTTTCAGTGAAAGCCTGCCCCGCTACGACCAATCCCACGAACAGAAGAACCGGCATGACAGCAGGATACGGTATGGTTACAGAAAGCACCCCAACCGCCCCGGTAAAGCCTAGGACCACATAGGTCAGTCCAGTTATTACGGAGTAACCGGATCTAGCACCGATCTCTTTCCAACTGGGATGACCGTAGTATACGGTCGTAGGGAAAGGATTTCCGAACAATGAACCCACAATGGTACCCACTCCATCCATGGTCATGGACATTTTAACAGGGTATTTATCACCAGCAATGGCCGCACTCTCCAGACCCTGAAGGGTCGAGAGAAAGTTGGCGAGCTGCAAGGGAATGACCACAGGCAGATACGGTACGATTTCTCTTAATCCCGCTAGCATATCTGTCAATGACAGAGACGGAAGATATAGAGCCAATCCGTCTACCGACTCGGCAACCGCAGCAGTACTCATACTACCAGTAGCCCATGCAACGGCCGTACCCACCAGGATGGCAAACAGACCGGCGGACATGCCAAAAGGCATTTTGACCTTTCCTAAAAATGCCAAAAGAACGATGAATAAGGGAATAATTGCCACCATGGGATTCGAGTAGATTTCCAACATGCTGACCAAAGAAAGCCAGATGATGGACAGAGCAGCCAGATTCCCCAGCAGTGCCGCCCTCGGAGTAAACTTGATGATTTTGTCCCCAATTATGGCTCCAATAATTTCAACTACACCACCCAGGAAGCATGCTGCCAGGCCTACACGCCAAGCCAGTACTGCGTCCCCAGTGTTCCAATAAACCGGACCAATGATCAGGAATAGCCAACCGAATACTGCCGTAGAACTAACACCATATGGTTGGGCTGTAACGTCCTGCCTTTGCTCCTTATGTGCCAATCTGTAGGCCTCATAGGCATACCAGAGGTTACCGAAAAGAGTTGCTAAAGAAAGTCCCGGTAGAATCTTTCCCAATACGATCTCCGTCGGCATACCGAACGCAAAAATCATAATGCCAATCGCTGCCAAAACTTTCGAAATCCCATCAAAAAGGAGTCCGAAGAAGGCATCGATATCAGCCTTTGTCATCCATTTGTAACTAAACGCTTTTTCCATCTGTCCATCTCTCCTATGTTCATATTTATCTGTCGACAAGAAGTCCACCAGATCTATGACTATGCCCCCGGAAGGATTTTCGGGGTAGTCGGCTTAGATGTTCTTTCCGTGCTTAGTTCCTTTCGCCAAGCACAGTCCCGCTCATTACTTCACAATAGGTTAATCGTTTAACTTTGTTGCTAGAAAAGGACCCCGCCTAGGATTTAAAGCGGGGCCTTGAACTAACCTTAATCTAGCAGTCGCTAAGCGACGAGGCAGGTTCCATCGTCTCACGATGGTTATGTTGTTGTCAGGTGCAAGAGGTGAGTCGTTTGTTCAATACTCATTCCCTTCGTTGTTGCACAATTGATATAATAGCACCGTATTTTCTTTGTTGCCAATAAATATTTCCTATGGTTACATCAATCCATTTTATTCCTTATCGTTAACGGGGAGTGAAGCCTTTCCCGTAGGAAAGGTTTCACTCACTGCATATTGTTAATCAGATTACACTCTCCTGCTCATTACTTTTCTGGTTCAGCTCCTTGAAGTTATTGCGGAGCAGGATTCCACCGATCAGTAAAGCCAAGAATTCGGCGAAAGGCATCGTCAGCCAGATTCCGTCTATTCCGAGGAAAATAGGCAACACTTTGACACCGATCAAGATGAACACGATGCCGCGGCTAGCTGAAATTATAATCGATGTACCAGCTCTGCCGATAGCCGTGAAATAGCCTGAATTCATGATGTTCACACCATTGAAAAAGAAAGCGAAGGCGAATAGTCTGGATCCCGATACTGCCATGTCGAAGACTACCGGATTGCCTTTTATGAACAGTGACACCAGCTGAGGTCCGAAGAAAAAGAGCACCAAGAACAGCATGCTTCCGATGGCAATATTGACTTTTGCCGCCAGCTTCAGTATCTCTTTAAGCCTATCATATTTACCGTATCCGTAATTGTAACTCAGCAGGGGACTAACCCCGTCGGATATCCCAAGCATGATGAAAATGGCCAGCTGGGACATGTAGTTGATGGTTGTGAAAGCGGCCACTCCGATTTCTCCGGATCTTGCCATGAACATCAGGTTGAAGACATAGATACTCAAGGCGATGGCTATGGAAACCACTCCTTCAGAGGATCCATTGTAGAGAACCGGCGGGATGATCTTGCGGTCGAAATGCCCCTTGAATAGATTTACAGAACTGTCACGGTTAAACATGGGCGCCAAAACAAACACAAATACGGATATAAAGGCCAGGCCAGTAGCTAGTGCCGCCCCAGGCAGACCTAGTCTAAATACCTTGACCAGCAGAAAATCCAGAACTATATTCACACCCAAACTGAAAATCGCACCCTTCATCTGCAATTCTGGTCTACCAATCAGACGGGCTGAAAATCCGAACAAAAAACCCAGTCCAATCAAGGAAACAAAGACTGAGATAATCCGCACATAAATGGTGACACCATCCACGAGAACGGCATTGGCACCTAGAAAAATAGCGATATCCCGGCTGAAGACTACACAAACAACGCTGGTTGCTACAGAAAGGCCGATTATTGAGATGACAGCCGTCTTGAAGATATCCTGCGCCTTCTTCTTGTTCCCCTCTCCCAGACTCCTGCCCATATAACTCATTGACCCTACACAGATGATCATACTCAATCCAATGATGGCCTGGATGAGCGGTTGTGCCAAGTTCACGCTTGCCAGCGCATTGGCTCCTTCTATATTTCCCAAAAAGATTCCGTCAATAATCGGTTGGATTCCAGCAATCACCATGGAGATGATGGCAGGAATCGAATATTTTAGAAATAGGGTTGATATTTTTTCTGTTCCCAGTAATTTTTCACTCATGTCTACTCTCTCTATCTGTCTAGTTTAGTTGCAGAACTTCACAGAAGTCCTGCCTTCCTCTATAATAAACCTTAAAGTGGGTTCAAGGTCAATAGGAGGATTGAAATATGCGCACAATGCTGACCATCGGCGAACTAGCCGACCTGATGCAAATAAACACCTCTAGTATTCGATATTATGAAAAGATGGGACTAATTTCACCCAAAGAAATGGCTCTTTCTCATATTGTGTGGATTTCCCAAATTAATGCTTGGGAGATCACCTTCAAATCTACATTGAGATATTTATGCAAAAGCTGTGGGTAGATTGAATTCCAAATCGCCACACACCAAATACACCATGCTAATGAAA
>DAOUPV010000065.1 GCA_030625965.1 Clostridia bacterium | reverse complement strand
CGTAAGATGCTTAAGGCCAGCAAGAATCCAGCCGGGTACAAGGACTGGTACAATCCCTTTGAGGAAGCATTCGACAAGTACTTGCTGGAGGAATCCTATCAGGGAACGGACCTGCTAACGGCGTTGGATGAGATCATCGTCCGGTATCTGGAGCTGTTGGACAAGATGCTGCCCATGACTTATGCGGCTGAATACGCAAGAAGCGGAATCGGCAAGCTTTTAAAGAAGGAATTAGAAGGTTCTCAGGATAAGATGCAATATCTGGAGCGCTCGCTACCGGATAATGTAACCATCGATATGGGGCTTTCCATGTACCGGTTGTCCCAATACCCGGAGATTCGGGAGAACGACTACCAGGGCTTTGCTACCATGTTGGATAACTGGGAGATTTCCGCCGGGTTCCTGGCGGATTGGCAGAAGCACCTGGACGTCTTCGGATGCCGCACTAACAACGAATTGGATGTGGGTGTCAGACGTATTGAAGAGAAGATCCCGGCGCTGTTTAATCAGATCAAGGCCATGAGCGAAATCGAGGACAGCTTCAACCCGCAGGGTATATATGAGGAATCAAGGCGCAAACGGGAAGAGATCTATGAGGAGTTGAAGGATAAGCTTAGTGGACGGACCCTTAAAAAGCTGGAGAAGAACTAGGGTATCCTTGTGGCGCTCGGGGGTAAACGTGAAGCGCTTAAGTATTGGTATATCAGGAGCCTGACTGCCATCCGGTACCGCATCTTAGAGGAGGCCTCCAAGATGGTCGAGGCTGGTGTGCTGGATGAAGTTGACGACGTATTTTGGTTGCGTCTTCTCAGTGTCGTAAACTGGCGGGAGAAGGGTAAGGGCGAACTGCAGAGGGAAATCGGGACCCAGAGGGAATACTACAACCTGTTGGATAATGTTGCTTCCTTCCCCTCAATGATCGATTCCAGGGGGCGCATACTGACGCTGCCCAGACAAGAGGCCAAGGAAGGTGAGATTGCAGGTCAGCCTATTTCACCGGGTGTGGTCAGGGGTCGGATCAAGGTACTGCATGCGCCAGATGAGAAACCGCTGCTGCCAGGAGAAATATTGGTGGCCAGGGCCACGGATCCCGGATGGACACCGCTCTTTATCAACGCCTCAGCTATATTGCTGGAAGTTGGTGGACTGCTCCAGCATGGGGCCTTGGTGGCCAGGGAGTACGGCAAGCCTTGTATTGCTGGTATAGAGGGTGTGACCGAGAGGCTTGAGGACGGCCAGTTGGTTGAGGTGGATGCGGCGGCTGGTATCATCCGCTTGCTGAATGAAGACGCATAGATAATATAGAAGAGCCGGTCTCGGGAGAGACCGGCTCCATTGCTGATCCGTGACAATGTCCCGGGTTATTTTTTGAGAAATATGAAGGCCAGCACAAAGACCAATAGGAAAGCTACGATCAGAAACATGGCCAATACCTCCGTGATTTTTCTGGATGCTATTAGTTGTGGCGGAAAATCTGGTCGAAGGAAGTCACCATGTTCAGCTTAGTCACATTGGGATTGAAATAGATATAACCGTAGCTGATGGGCTCGTCCAAATAGTTGTAGTAGGTCTCGCGCCAGCGGATGAGACAGGTGCCTTCGGCAAGTCCGAATTTCTTGTTTATCTCGGGATTAACATGGGTGTCCATGTTGATGACCGCATGGGTAAGATCCTGGTCGGTATGGTGCTGCCAGATGCTAGTGTTCCGGATTGCATCTCCACCTTTAGCGGTGAAATCACCGGGTAGTTCCGTGAATATTTTTTCAGGAATCTGCAGTGCAACCACCAAGGCCAACGTATCGTCGGCATAGTAATCCTGAATATAGTCTATGATCACGTCGTCTTCTTTGAGTTCCAGAAGAGAGGTCAGGAATTCGTCCGGCTCCGATTTGCCCGCAAAATGGTTTACCTGGGTAGCATAGAAACCAGAGGTTTCCAGCATGGTGGTGAAATCCTGAGAAGTGTCAATTCGCATAGTGGTAGCGATGGCGCTTTTAAGGATATAGTTGCCTTTACCTTTTCGCTTGGTGATATAACCCAGATCATGCAGCTCAGCCAGGGCTTCGCGTACGGTAATGCGGCTAACGCCCATCCGTTCCGCCAGTTTTCCTTCGGGTTCAAGTTTGTTCTTGTCTGCAGTCTTGAAGTAGCGTAATAGCTCATTGATAACCTGTTCTTTCAAGGTTTCTTTTCTTACTTTTCTCATCGATTTCTCCTCAGGGTATTTCGGTGTATATGTATAAGCATAAGGCATAGTATAGCACCTCGTCAATGAAGATTTATGCAAAAGAAAGGCATAACTTGCATATTATAGGTAAACCGGTATAACTGATACAAAAAAGATAGCAGGCACCGGTCGGTGCCTGCTAAGTATTCTATATTTTACGATGATTTTAGGAAATTAGGTCGCTTGTCTGCACGAATTCCAGAAAATCCTTTGATGTTCCAATGTGGTCCGCCACGATGGGTTCATCACCATGGTTGATCAGGTGGTCTGTGACCAGGTAGGTGGTCATGCCGAGCTCTCTGGCTACCATGTCTTCCTTGGCGTCATTGCCCACCATCATGCACTCCGATGGATTCAGGTCCTGGTGGTCCACGATTTCCTCGTAGAAGGCTGTATTGGGTTTGCAGTGGCAGTTCTTCTCAAGCGAGCTGATGTAGCTGAAGTCCTCAGGGTTTAATCCTGCCCAACGTATGCGGTCGTGCACAGCACTTTCCGGGAATAGTGGGTTGGTTGCTACGATGACCTTTATGCCCTTTTCCAAGAGATGGGCCACAGCTTTTTGCATGGTAATGCTGGGGCTGGTGGCTACCTTGGTTTTCTTGTAGCTTCCGTCATAGAAGGGTGTGAATTTTTCCTCCACCAGTTCGGGATGGTTCCCGGTCAGCTGCTTGAAGGAATCCCAGAATACTTCGGCGTTGGTCCTTTTATCCCTATTGTTGACCAAATCGCTGGTGGCCTTCCAGACGTATTGGGTCAGTAGCTCAGGGTCGATGTGCTCGCTGAAGTGCATGCCCATCTCCTCGAAATAGATGGAGAGGAACTTCTTCATATCTATCGGTAGCAATGTGCCGTCCAGATCGAATAGCACGGTTTTAATTTGTTTCATTTAGGCCTCCTTGGCAGTCTTTCAGGTACTGGCAACCTGATGTCTGTTGGTTTCATGAGTGATTACTTATTATTGCTATGATTATATCCTTGTAGGGTTCTGGCTGATAATCATACACATCTAGAATTATAGGCCATGGGTAGAATTTGAGCAATTATTTAATCAAAACTCCCAATCTGCTTCATAGGCAAGCGGTGGATTCTTCTATCGGGAGAGTTAATAACTTGACTTTTAGGGGGCGGCGGTTATAATGAAATTAGATAATAGGAAGTAGGTAGTACCAAAAATTGAAATCAAGGGAACTACCAAGACTTACCTACGGGAGGTAGTGTGATGAAGAAAAGTTTATCAATTTTATTGGTGTTGGTTATAGCATTGGGCATGGTAGCAGGTTGCAGCTCATCTTCAGAACTTGTAGAGAAGGAAAACCCGGTCAAGGTAGCTGGTTTGTTCGCAGGACCAATCAGTGACATGGGTTGGAATGCGACTTCCTACAAAGGGTTGAAAATGGTCGAGGAACTGGGAGCTGAGATTTCTTTTGTGGAATCAGTTGAAATTTCATCTATGGAAGAAGTTTTACGGAATTATGCGGAAAACGGTTATCAATTGGTCTATGCGAACAGTGATATGTTTCAGGATGCGGTCGAAATGGTAAGCCCGGCTTACCCGGATGTCCGATTCGTAATTATTAACGGAAGATTGACTACGGATAATGTGAACAGTTTCCAGATTGCAGATGAAGAGCAAGGATTCTTGATGGGCGTTGTTTCAGCACTAATGACCGAGACTAACAAAGTTTCATTTATCGGTGGAATGCGAATACCGCCTATTGAAAATGGTCAATACGGTTTTGAGGATGGCGTAGCCTATATTGACCCTGATATCGAAACAGTTTCAGCATATACTGGAGACTTTGTTGACGCAGCTCAAGCCAAAGGGCTTGCTCAAGCTATGATTGCTGATGGTGTGGACGTGCTGGCACCCATGGCCGATATTGCTAGTCTGGGCGCACTCGAAGGAGCTCAGGAGAGTGGGGTATATGCGGTTGCGCCTGGTTTGGGACAAGAGGAAGTAGCCCCGGATGCCACGTTGATTGCTGTAGTCAAGGATTTTTCAGTTGCATATAAAGTGGCGTATGAATTATTCCTGTCGGAAGAACTGGAACAAAAGATCTATTCCGTTGGCGTCAAGGATGGTATCATCACGCTTTCAGATTGGAATAGCAATCTGTCGGATCTGGTTCCGGAGGACGTTAAGAACAAAGTGAAAGAAATCTACCAGAAGATGGTTGATGGAGAAATTGTGGTAGAAAAGGTAGTTTCTTAAAAATTGCTGCCATATAGAGTATAATAGAGCTAAAAATGAACGCAGAGGATATTTCATGAATAGTAAATTGCCGAAAATCGATAACGTACAAATCTCAACCAAGATCAAAAAGACCTTGATCGACTCGTTGAAGAGCGGGGCTTTTCAGGGGGAAACTAGATTTCCCACCGAAAAGAACATGGCTGAGCAGTTGGGTGTCAGCCGTACGGTCCTGAGAGATGCGCTGGGGGCATTGGAGGCGGAAGGATATATTACCAGAAGAAGGAGTATTGGCACAACGATCAATCAGCATATTGTTACTGCGGATACAAGAATCGACCTGCAGCAAGAGTTTCAGGAAATCATTAGGAATACTGGTCACGAAGCGGGATTCCGCTTGATTGGTGCCGGGTATGTTCAGGAAGCCGAACTTTTTTCAGAGGAAGAAAGCGTTGTATCATCCGAAAAGTACCTACGAGTGGAGAAGCTCTTTACCGCAGACGGTGAACCAGCTATTTTGTCGGCGGACTATGTACCCGAGAGCATAATTCTTGAAAAAGATTTCAAGATGGATGTATTCAATGAAATCTCCATTTTTGAGTTCCTGGAAGAATATTGCTCAAGAGAGGCGTTCATGTCTTTGTCGGATATCAATCCGATTTGTCCCAGTGACCGGCATCGGGAACTATTGAAGATTACCGACAACTCCCCTGCACTTGGCCTGAGGGAAAATGTATTCGATATCGATCAGAATACGGTGGTAAAGGCGGATGTGGTAATCAAGAGTGGTATTTTCAATTTGCAGTTATTGCGTAAGAAAATATAGTGCGTTAGGTACTGCGTTGGATATTCATTGCGACAATTCTCCGTAATGAATTGGATGTAAAGCGATTCATTAGCCCTTTATACTCTCATGTAAACGACTGTATGTGAAATAAATCGTATTATGAGAGGTGGAGAACATGTTAACAACGAAACAGATAGATTTGATTCTAAATATACCGAAAGCAGAAAACCATATTCATATCGAAGGGTCTATTCCGTGGGATCTGGCATTCGAATTAGCAGAAAAGAACAAGGTTCCATTCCCGGTCGACAAACCAGAAGACCTGAAAGAATGGGTGGAGAGTGTTTTTGCCGAGACTCCAGGGTTGAACGGGTTTATGATCTGCGACCGAACGATTAATTCCTCCTGCGTCCATGAAGAGGATTATGAACGGGTTATCGTGGAACTGGCGAAGGATGCTAAAAGACAGAACATCATTTACCAGGAATTTCATCTGGACTATCCGCTGAATGAAATCAGGGGCATTCCAATGGAAGTGGTTATGGAAGGCTATCGTAGAGGACAGAAAATCGCTAAGGAGAAGTATGGTGTAGATATCGTATATATCGCCGGATTGGACCGGACCTTGTCTGCGGAGCAATGCGCGAATTTCGTGGCATCATTGTCTGAATATCTTGATATGGTGGCCGGTATCGGAATGGACTGCGAAGAAGAAGGACATCCAGGAATCAAGCATCTGGAAAGTTACAAACTCGCAAAAGAGATGGGGCTGTTTCTGACGGCTCATGCGGGTGAGGATGACGATAGTAAGAATGTCTGGGAAGCCGTCAAGGAACTTAAGGTTTCGAGGATCGACCACGGTAACCGTGCTGTAGATGATCCTGTATTGATGGAATACCTAAGGGAAAATGAGATACTGTGTGCAATGTGTCCCACGTCGAATATCCTAACAGGGGTAGCGGAAAGCTATGCGAAACATCAGCTAATGACCTTGATGCGCGCAGGTGTACCGGTGTCCATCAGCTCAGATGATCCGCCGTATATGACAGACCTGGTTCAGGAATACGTGTTGGCCATTGAGGAGATGGGCCTGACAGAAGATGAATTAATAGCTGTAGCCAGAAATGCATTCAAGTATTCGATAAAAGGAGAGAGGTATCTGCCGTTGTTCGATACTTGGGTAGCTGATTTCCATGCGAGATGGCAATAAAGTAGATTAAGTTCACAAAAAAAGTCTCTGAAAGAGTAATCGTTTCAGAGACTTTTTGTTATGAGATCGTCTTGTGATGTTGAAAGAGCTGTTGAGCTGCAGATTTCATTTGTAATAATAAAAGAAAAAACATATAATATGTTTAATTATAAGTCATACATTTAAATTGGAGATAATATGTTTGAAAGAATAGATAACGAAGAACTGTCCTTGAAAGTATATAAGATGATTTTAAGAATGCTTAAATCGGGAGAGCTGGACGATTATGATAAGCTACCACCTGAAGCGGAGCTTGCTAATATGATCGGAGTTAATAGAAGTGCCTTGCGTGAAGCGCTGAGCAACCTAGAATCGGATGGATTCATTACCAGGAAAAGAGGGATAGGAACGGTAATCAACAAACAGGTCGTTAAGACTACCAGCAGATTGGATCTGGAGAATGATTTTGAATTCATGGTGGAAGAAGAAGGGTATGTAGCCACTTCGAAAATTATATCTGTTGATAAAATAACAAGGGAAGGTGAGGAATATCTTCAAGTGAAGAAGATAATATACGCCGACGGAGAGCCAGCTATTTTTATGGATGATAGTGTACCCATGAAACTGGTTCGAGAAGATTTTGGGAATATGGAATTTGAGGATTCTACGATTTACGGATTTCTAGATAAATGCGGAGTGAAGATGCCGGAAATTGTTTTGATTGATCTCACACCGGAGGTCGGTGGCCCGGTTGCTTTGGATATGTTGAAAATAAATGAAAACGAGCCTTATTTGAAAATTGTTGAAACGGGTTACGATATCAACCAGAATGTGGTAATTTCGGGTACTGTATCAATGCGAAAAGACATCTTTAATTTCACAATCCTCAGGAAAAGGATTTACTGGCAAAGAGTTCTGTAACTTGATAACTTAATAGATTATAGCAAGAATGCTTGAAGCGATTTTCAAGCATTCTTTTTTATTTTTAAGGCATCACCATTGAATGATTTGATATTGCGGGTTTGACTCGCTAGCAAGAGGATTGCGAAAGCGTAGCAAGTATAGGGTGTATACGGAGGACATGAATCTACGTTGCTGCCTTGACAAAGAACCTGGGGGTTGCTAGAATAAGTCATACATTTAAACAATGAACAAAAAACAAATAACATAAGAATCCGCACGCGGAAATTGAGGGAAGAACCGAGGGGGTGTAAGAACGCTTTAAGGGGTATTGGAGGAGTAATAGGCAAATTTTAATTACTGGAGGAGAATGTAAAATGAAAAAATATCTTTATGCTTGCGTTACCTTGCTACTAATATTTTCACTTGCTTTAACCGGATGTACCGGGAATACGGAATCCGCTGAGGAGCCGGAGGGAAATGATTCAGAACCGCTTAAAGTCGCTTTGCTATTGGCTGGTCCTATAACGGATCAGGGTTGGAATGCCATGGCGTATAGCGGTTTGATAGCGGCTGATGAAACCTATGATATTGAAACCACCTATACTGAAAGCGTTGCCCAGTCCGATAGAGAAGAGGTTTTCAGGGGCTATGCAACACAGGGATATGATTTGATTATCGGTCATGGATTTGATTTCTTGGATGCCGGACTTAAAGTGGCAGAAAGTTTCCCGGATGTAAAATTTGTTATCACTAGCACCACAGCGAGTGTGGAACCCAATGTTGGATCAGTTTCAGATGATGGACTGATGAAAGGTTTCTTGGGCGGAGTAGTCGCGGGGGTACTTACAGAAACGGATACTGTCGCATTCATAGGGGGATTGAAGATACCGCCTATCATGTTGGGTCAGAAAGGCTTTGAAGCAGGAGTCAAGTATGTGAATCCTGATGCCAACGTACTGTCAACGATGTCCGGAACTTTTGAAGATGCGGGTGTTGTCAAAGAAATCGCATTATCAATGATTGACCAGGGGGCTGACCTAATCTTGGCCCAAGCCGATTCCGCAAGTCTAGGTTCCATAGAGGCATGTGAGGAAAGCGGTATTAGAGCGATCGGAATCAATGGGGACCAGAACAGCTTGGCGCCAGATACGGTTGTCACTAGTGCAATGGCAGACTTTCCCTTGGCTATGTCGCTAGTCATAGGACAGGCCCTCGATGGAACCTGGGAGCCAGTGTCAAATATCATGGGAGTACAAGAGGGCGTAGTTGGTCTGGCCCCATACCATGGATTTGAGGATAAGCTTACTGATGAGCAAAAGGCGGAGATTGAAGCAGTTTACCAAGGACTATTGGACGGCTCCATTGAGCTAAACGAGATAATTCCGGAATAAGGCGTTTGAAACTGATAAATGGAAGGAAACTTAAACTGGCCAAAACAATACCTATCATGAAAGGATTGTTTTGGTCAGCATTGAGTATTGAGTAGAAGTAAATGATGACAGAAGGCTTATCTAAACAGGATAGTGGGATGGATGCTCGATAGAATTTGGGAATAGCAGATTTGGGCTGGAGCGAAAAACAGGTTGGTTGATGGCAAATCGTCTGCAACTGAAAATAGATTGAAAAATTTACTAACATAGATATGCATTTTCTGCATGCAGAAAAATCAATAGATAGAGAAGAATAGCCAAATCAGGAGGAGAATAATGGAAGAAAGATTGCAGAGATTAATCAGGGATATTCCGAAAGCGGAGAACCATGTACACTTGGAAGGTGCTGTAAAGCCAGAATTAATATTGCGTTTTGCAGAAAGGAATAATGTTCAATTACCATTTTCTGATGAAGAAGGTGCCAAGAAGTATATCGTAGACAACACTCAGAGCCTGGATACATTTATTAACGTTTTCAATGTAGTTAATTCAGTCTTGCGTACAGAAATAGATTTCTATGAGTTGGTAATGGAATTTGCTAAGGATGCCCAGAAGGAAAACATCATCTACCGGGAAGCCATGTTTAACTACGCAGTGCATGCTACGAAAGCGATTAGCCTGGAGACTATCATGAAAGGACTGTCCGAGGCCAGAGTCGATGCATTGAAGGAATACGGCGTAGATATATGCTATATTGCTGAATTGGACAGATCCAAGAATTCAGAATGGACATGCGATTTTATTAGAGAGATAAGCAGGTATAAAGAAACGGCACCTGTCGTAGCGGTAGGCTGGGCATTGGGCTTGGAAGGTGCTGAGGATAAGAATTACAAAGCGAAAGAATTTGGTGAAGCGTTTGCATTGGCTACTGAGTTGGGACTCAGGAAAACAGCGCATTGCGGCGAAGCTCAAGGTCCTGAAAGCGTATGGGAAGTATTGGAGCATCTGGATATTGATCGAATCGATCATGGAGTAAGGGCCAGTGAGGATGAGGAACTTGTCAAAGTCCTGGCCGAGAAGGATATACTTTTGGCAGTTTGCCCGTCCACTAACATCATGATCAACCTATATCCTGATTTCGCACATCATCCACTAAAATACTTCAAGGATAGTGGCGTTGCTGTATCTGTAAGTACAGATGATCCCGGGTTCATCTTAGATGATTTAACTAACGAGTATATGAAAGTTGTGGACGCGTTGGATTTCACTGAAACGGACGTGATAGATTTGATTAAGAACAGTTTCAAATACTCATTTATCGGAACGGATTATTTGGCGTCAGTTGATGAGTGGCTTGATGAAAATGGGTATGCGTAAGGCATATTGGCAGAATTGCACAATAAGTCATTCTAAACTGAATCAGGTAAGACCTGATGGGACCAAGGCCACCGGTGTCGAATGAAATGATGGTTCATTTTGGGAAAAGATATTGACATAATCCCATTATGCTTGTAAAGTAATAGCAATCGAATAAGTATCTTCAGGGCAGGGTTGAATTCCCTACCGGTGGTTATAGCCCACGAGCCGCAAGGCATGATTCGGTGTGATTCCGAAGCCGACAGTATAGTCTGGATGTGAGAAGATAGATGTGAATTAATTAATTCCGCAATGATTTACCCGCTCTGAAATGATTTTCATTTCAGAGCTTTTTTATTGCCGCTAGGCGGCTGTGGTGGAATTTATTGATATACGAGGTGCCCTGCAATCCCTGTCAGGCACCTCGTTTTATTTTATGAATTTTCGGGAGGCGAAAGATGAAGGAAAAGCATTATATGCGCCAGGCTTTGTGGCTGGCAGAAAAAGGAAGAGGCAAGGTGAACCCCAATCCCTTGGTCGGTGCAGTCATCGTACGGGCCGGGAAAGTAGTCGGTGAGGGATACCACGGGTACTACGGCGGGCCCCATGCCGAACGGGTGGCCCTTAAGCAGGCTGGTGAACTGGCCAAAGGGGCTACGCTCTATGTGACTTTGGAACCCTGCTGTCATTATGGCAAGACGCCGCCCTGCACCGAGGCCATTCTTAAGAGCGGTATCAGTAAGGTGGTGGCGGCCACTTTGGATCCCAACCCGCTGGTAGCAGGGCGGGGAATCGCCAAACTGCTGGAGAACGGAGTCGAGGTTTCAGTCGGACTGATGAAAGAGCAAAGCGAGGACCTGAACCGGGTGTTCAACCACTACATGACTACTGGCCGGCCGCTGGTGTGTATGAAATATGCCATGACCATGGACGGCAAGATCGCCACCGCCAGCGGCAAGTCGCGCTGGATTACCGGAGAACCAGCCAGACACAAGGTGCATGAGACCCGGGCGGAACTTGCCGGCATCATGGTGGGCTCTGGTACGGTGCAGGCAGACGATCCGCTGCTTACCTGTAGGCTGCCGCAGGGCCGGAACCCGGTCCGGGTGGTCTGCGACAGCAGGCTCTCCATCGAACCAGAAGCCCAGATTGTTAGGACAGCAGGCGAAGTACCCACCTACCTGGCCTACTGCAATGCCAACGAGAGCAAATGCAAACAGCTCAGAGATAGCGGGGTGCATCTCATTAAGGTAACGGAAGATGATGGCCGAGTCGATCTAAGTGAGCTCATGTCTCTTCTGGGCAAGCAGGGTATCGACAGCCTTCTGTTGGAGGGAGGCGCATCCCTCAATGAGAGCATGCTCAAGGCTGGCCTGGTCGATCAGGTTCATCTCTACCTGGCCCCCAAGGTTTGGGGCGGAGCTTCGGCCAAGACGCCGGTAGGCGGACTGGGCATAGACGATCCCGAAAAGGGATACGGATTTAAGCTGCAGGATGTAGAACGCATCGGTGAGGACTTGCTCCTCACCTACGAAAGGAACGATCATGTTTACGGGAATCATTGAAGAGCTCGGCCGTGTGAGCAACTTGGTCCGGGGCCGGGAATCGGCAAGACTTTCGGTTGAGGCCAAGCTGGTCCTGACTGACACCAAGCTGGGAGACAGCATCGCGGTGAACGGGGTCTGTCTTACGGTGGACGGCTGGACGAGGAATGGATTCGTGGCCGATGTGATGGCCGAATCACTGGACCGCAGCACTCTGGGGGCCTTGTCTCCGGGGAAGGCGGTCAATCTGGAGCGGGCTTTAGCCGCTGGTGAGCGGCTGGGAGGACATCTGGTATCCGGCCATGTGGACGGTCGGGGTAAGGTGCTGAGCGTAGTCCGACGGGACAACGCGGTCAATTATCGCATCGGCTGTGGAGCGGAGCTGCTCCGCTATATAAGCGTCAAGGGCTCCATCGCCATCGACGGGGTTAGCCTCACGGTGACCGAGGTGGACAAGGAGAGCTTTTCTGTGGCCTTGATCCCCCATAGCCTGGAGAAGACGGTTCTTAAGAACCGCCGGCCGGGGGATGCGGTCAACCTGGAGAACGACCAGGTGGCCAAGTATGTGGAACGGCTGCTGACTGTGCGTGAGACTGAAGGAAGAGAACCTGAAAGTAAAATCGACCTGGCCTATCTTGGCCGGGTAGGATTCATATAAGATCCGAAGGAGGAGACAATGAACATACAGAAGATCGAACTGGCATTAGAAGAACTGAGACAGGGCAAGATGATCGTGGTGACCGATGACGAGGACCGGGAGAATGAAGGGGACTTCGTGCTGGCGGCAGAGTTCGCTACAACCGAGAACATCAATTTTATGGCTACGGTGGGCAAAGGACTGATCTGCATGCCCATGAGCGAGAATCTGGTAAGAAGACTGCGTTTCCCCCAGATGGTGGGAGAGAACACTGATAATCACCAGACTGCCTTCACCGTGTCCATCGACCATATCGATACCACGACCGGCATTTCGGCCGCGGAACGGGCCCTAACGGCCCGGATGGTAGTGGCGGAGGAGGCCAGAGCCGAGGACTTCAGGCGGCCGGGACACATGTTCCCACTCCTGGCCAAGGAGAACGGCATTCTTACGCGGGACGGCCATACCGAGGCCACCGTGGACCTGATGCGGTTGGCTGGTCTCAAGGAATGTGGCATCTGCTGTGAAATCATGAAGGACGACGGCCATATGATGCGGGGGAAAGAGTTGAAGGATCTCTGCAAGGAGCATGGTTTCCTGATGATCAGCATCAAGGACCTGGTACACTACCGCAAGACCAAGGACAGGCTGGTGCATAGGGTGACGGTTTCCGACCTGCCCACCAGATACGGATTCTTCAGAGCCTATGGTTATATGAACCTTTTGAATGGTGAGCACCATGTGGCCCTGGTCAAAGGCGACGTCGGAAACGGTGAGGATCTGCTCTGCCGGGTGCACT
>DAOUPV010000147.1 GCA_030625965.1 Clostridia bacterium | reverse complement strand
AGACTTGGTGTGGGTTTTTTTGTTGCCCGCATCGGTCTTCAGGTATCTGCTGTAGAGGAACATGTAAGCTCACAGGAGCGAAGGAGGAACGATGGAACTATTAACGAGAACACTTGAGAACATTCAAGATCTGAACCAAGATGCCATGGCGCTAGCCAAAGACCGTCTGGATAATCTGATCAAACCCCAGGGAAGTCTGGGTCGTTTGGAGGAACTGGCGATCCAGTTGTCAGGGATTACGGGTGAGTTGCATCCAGAGATGGATGACAAAGCCATCATAGTGATGGCGGCAGATAACGGCATCTGCGAAGAAGGTGTAGCGGCGGCTCCCTCGGCGGTTACCCTGCTGATGACCAACTTCATCGGAAGTGGTGTGAGTGGCGTGCGTGCCCTGTCTAAGACCGCGGGTATCGATGTAATCACCGTGGATATCGGTGTTGCCGGCGAAGTAAGTGAAAAAAGCGTACTGTGCAAGAAAGTGAAACCAGGTACAGATAATATGGCCAAGGGACCGGCTATGAGTCGTGAAGAAGCGGTTAAAGCAATCGAAATCGGTATTGATGTGGCGACCGAGGAAATCAAGAAGGGTCGCAAGATTCTGGGAACCGGTGAGATGGGTATCGGAAACACCAGCACCAGCACGGCCATCCTGGCTATTCTGAGTGGCCTGCCGGTAGAGGATTTGGTCGGAGTTGGAGCCAATCTACCTGAAGACCAGCTGAGTAAGAAAGCTGCAGTTATTAGGAAAGCCATTGAGATCAACAATCCGGATTCCGAGGATATCTTGGACGTGTTGGCCAAGGTCGGCGGTCTGGATATCGCAGGTATGGCGGGTGTCATGATAGCCGGTGCGGCTAACGGCGTTCCTGTCGTAGTAGATGGGTACATTTCCACCATTGCTGCTTTGGTTGCTGAAAGACTGGACAGCCGAGTCAAGGATTACCTGATAGCTTCCCATTTCTCCTATGAAAAGGGTGCTAAAGCGGCTTCTGAACTCCTTGGATTGGATCCCATGCTGCACATGGAAATGCGTTTGGGTGAAGGTAGCGGCGCAGCTTTGGCCCTGCCCATCGTAGAAGCGGCAGCTCAGATGAGTAGCCAGATGCTGACCTTCCAAGAAACTGGAATTGGTGTGGTATAAAACCAGAGTGTACTAGACTTGATTAAGGCGGGAGAATCTCCCGCCTTTTCTAACATGTATAGCGAATTTCTTCTTGCATTGTCTGTTGTACTACGGTACAATTCTTTATGGATGTACGGTTTGCCTGTACATTGCCATGTGGGGGGTTAGCTCAGATGGGAGAGCGCCTGACTGGCAGTCAGGAGGTCAGGGGTTCGATTCCCCTATTCTCCACCACGGAATGGAAGAACAGATAATTCTGTTCTTCTTTTTTTTACCATTTATTTGGTCATGCAAAATGATTGTTCATGACAAGGGAGTTTGGAACGAGTAACATAAATTAGTATGAGAAGAAGGAAAAGACAGGAGAGTATTATGACGAAACGAATCACAGCTATTGCCATAGCAGGGCTTATAGTGGTGCAACTGATTACCTTATCTAGGGTATCGGCACTGCAGCAGGAGTTGCAGAACACGCGGAACCAATTATCCTCTGAAAACCAGAACATAAGGTCAGAAGTGTCTAATATCTACCATAATGTGGACGAATTGTTGGAAAAACAGGTAAGTTTGTTAGATGATTATGATTACCAGATCGGGGAGTTGGATGAGGCTACTCTAAGTGTTCCCCTTAATTTCACCATATTTCCAAAGCAATTGAGTGAGAGCGAAACAGCTATGTTGTACGTTAATGAACAGGAAGTATTGATGGAGCGACAATGGTCGCTATTTAATGGAACAGTCGATGTGAGTTTGTTCGATGCACTGGAAGCCAGGGTTGTCCTGTCCGATATGGGGGTGCAACGCTCGGAAACATTGAAGCTTGTTCGGCCGAATTTGAGGGAGCGGTTTTTACCAGTCTTGTATGCGCATTATCAAGGACGCAGTTCCTACAACGATAGTGAATATGCCATGGACGGTTCGGTAGTTTTGGAAGGTAAAGGTGAGACACCAGAGGGGATCTCCATGGAAGCCATTGAACTGCTCGTAGCAATTGATGGGCAGGTGATCGAGAGACTTGCACCAACCGCCATCAACGAGAAATATAATGACGATATAGTGGAAATGAGAGAATTTCTTATGCAGGAATTCATACTGGAAAATACCTACAGTTTAGAGCCGGGTCAGACTTTACGCTTCACCATAGTGGCACATGACAGTCTGGGTTTGGTGCATAGCATTGTTGTTCATGAGGTGCAGCCTGATGAGGAGGGAGATGCTATGGTAAATGTGGAGGAGTACCTGATTCATGGACGGGAAATCATCACGGACAGCCAAGGCAAGGTGCTGGAAGGCCCACCAGACTACGTCTTAGTACAATAACCATTAAATAGATACATGGGAGAACCTTGCGGGTGCAAGGTTCTCTTTTTAGTTTTCAGGAAGCAACCTTGGTTTAGTTCGCTATCCAATATGGATTCAGATATAATTTAGGTAGGCGAATATATTAATCTATAAGGGGGTTAGTATGAAGGTAGAGACTGAGCTAGAAATCAAGGGCGCCAAAGAGGATATCTGGAAGGTTGTTACAGACATTGAAGGTTCGAAACAGGTCATATCCGCCATCAAGGATATCGAGGTGCTGGATAAACCGGTTGATGGTTTCCTGGGTTTCAAGTGGAAAGAGACCCGGACTATGTTCGGAAAGGAAGCCACT